>JAGPFT010000102.1 GCA_018056405.1 Anaerolineae bacterium | reverse complement strand
TCCTGGGTGCGCGGTACGGGCGTCAGGCCCCTCCCCCTGGCCCCCTCCCCGGCAAAGCCAGAGAGGGGGAAACATCCCGTCGGGCGATCAAAGTCCCCCTCTCTAGCTCGGCTGGAGAGGGGGATTGAGGGGGAGAGGCTAAGGAGCACAACCACACTGCCTGACAGGTTTTGCGCGCGCCCATTCCGCCCGCTCTTTTTGCCCGCGCCGCCAAGCGGAGTAAGATTAAACCCTGTGCCCGCCGCGCCGCGCCATCGAAGGGGGGATCGCACCATGTCCGCTGCGCTGTCTGTGCGCCAAGTGGAGAGCAAAGCCGACCTGCGCACCTTCATCACCTTTCCCTGGACTGTCTACAAAGGCAATCCCTACTGGGTGCCGCCCTTTGTCTCTATGCAGAAGCACCGCCTTGACCAGGCCCACGCTGCCGCCTGGGAGTATATGGAGGGCGACAGCTTCATCGCCTGGCGCGGCGAGCAGCCCATCGGCACGATCACCGCCTTCATCAACCACCGCCATGACGAGTATTGGAACGAGCGCATGGGCTTCTTCGGCATGTTCGAGGTGCTGGACGACCAGGAAGCGGCCAGCGCCTTGCTGGAGACGGCGGCGGAGTATGTCGCGGCCAAAGGGGCCACCGCCTTACGCGGCCCGGCCAGCTTCTCCACCAATGCCGAATGTGGCGTGCTGATTGACGGCTTTGACGACCCGCCGGTGATGATGTATCCCTACAACCTGCCCTACTACCAGCGCCTGATCGAGAACGCGCCTGGCTTCGCCCAGGTGATGGACTTGTTCAGCTACCACATCACGCTGGAGGGGGCCAGTCAGTCGCCCAAGCTGCAAAAGCTCTTCCGCATCACCGACCAGAACAACGCGCGGCGCGGCATCACCGTGCGCACGGCGGACCCCACTCATCTGGCCGAGGAGTTCGCGCTGCTCAAGGACATCTACAACCGGGCATGGGAGAGAAACTGGGGCTTTGTGCCCTTCTCGCCGCGCGAACTAGACGAGATGGTGGCCGAGATCGGCAGGTTCTTCGACCCGGAAATGGCCTTCTTCGCCGAAATCGAGGGCAAGCCGGTCGCTTTCCTGCTCGGCCTGCCGGACATGAACCAGGTTCTGCACCACGCCTATCCCCGCCCCGGCAAGCCAGAACTGATCGCGCTTCTCCAACTGCTGTGGCACTGGAAGGTGCGCCCCAAGATCACCCGCGTGCGGGTCATGCTGATGGGCGTGCAGGAAGGCTACCGTGGCATCGGTGTGGAAGCGGCCATGTTCGTCAGGGCGCATCAGGCGGGCACCGCACTGAGCTGGCATGACGCCGATGGCGGCTGGGTGCTGGAGACGAACACGGCCATAAGCCGCCTGGTGGAGGCGCTGAACGGGCAAGTGTACAAGCGATGGCGCTGGTACGAGCGCACTATGAATGGCGAGCGGTGAGTGGTGGTTGGTGATTGGTGGTGGGTGACTGCGGGGCGGTTGCGGGTAATCGGTGGTCAGTGATCAGTTGTGGGGGGCGCTGCTCTGTGCGCCCAGAGGAAGCCAGGCCCGCACCCCAATACGCGGTTCTCGCTGACGGCTGAGAACTGAGAGACCATGCGGAAACCTCACCCCCCACCCTCCTCTCCGTAAACGGAGAGGGGGAGTCGCTGTGCGGTTAAGTCCCCTCTCCGCGTGTGGAGAGGGGATTGAGGGGTGAGGTAAGTCGTAGTGCAGACCTTTCCATACGATCTCTGAGAGACCCTTTGCGAAGTTGTCCCCCCTCATCCCAAACCTCTCCCCCACAAGGGGCTGAGGGGCCTGGAGTGCGCGCTTTTCTCCCTTCCCCCCTCGTGGGGGAAGGGCCGGGGATGGAGGGGAGAGGCAGGCATAAGGCTTCTCAAGCGGCCTCTGAACCCTCACTTTTCAAACGATCTCTGATCCATGTCTTTGAGGAGTTATACTATGTCCGTGCCAGTGACCATCCACAAAGTCCAGAACAAGTCCGACTTCGAGACCTTCCTCACCTTCCCCTGGACGCTCTACAAAGACGACCCGATCTGGGTGCCGCCGCTGCTCTCGATGCAGCGCCACAAGTTCAACAAGAGCAAGAATCCCACCTGGCAGCACCTGGAAGGCGACTACTTCATCGCCCGGCGTGGTGAGCAGGTGGTGGGCACCATCGCCGCCTTCATCAATCACCGCCACAACGAGTTCCAGGGCGAGCAGATCGGCTTCTTCGGCGCCTTCGAGGTTTACGACGACCAGGAGGCCGCCGACGCCCTGCTGCAAACGGCGGCGGAATACGTCGCGGCGAAAGGGGCCACCGCTCTGCGCGGCCCGGCGACCTTCTCCACCAACGAGGAATGCGGCGTGTTGATCGAGGGCTTCGACGACCCGCCGCTGGTGCTCTACCCCTACAACCCGCCCTACTATCAGCGCCTGCTTGAGAACGCGCCCGGCTTCGTTAAGGTGATGGACTTGTGGAGCTACCACTTCACCCTGCAAGGCGCGGGCCAGTCGGAGCGAGTGCAGCAGACGATGCGCCTCATCCGCAAGAACAGCGAACGGCGTGGCATCCTCGTCCGCCCGCCAGATAGTCACCGCCTCAAGCAAGAATTCGCCACCCTCAAGGACATCTACAACCAGGCATGGGAGAAGAACTGGGGCTTCGTGCCCTTCTCCGACGCCGAGCTAGACGACCTGGTGGCCAACCTGGGCACCTTCTACGACAAGCGCGTCGCCGTCTTCGCCGAGGTTAAGGGCGAGCCGGCGGGCTTCTTGCTGGGCCTGCCGGACATGAACCAGGTGCTGCGCCTGGCCCATCCCCGCCCCGGCAAGCCGGAACTGCTGACCAAGCTGCAAATCCTGTGGCACTGGAAGGTGCGCTCCAAGATCAAACGGCTGCGCCTGCCGCTGATGGGCGTGCGGGCCGAGTTTCGCGGTATCGGCGTGGAGACGGCCATGTTCAACGAACTCTACGAGCGGGCGCTCAGCTTCGCGCCGCAGACGGGCTGGTATTCCGCCGACGGGGGCTGGGTGCTGGAGACGAACGAGCCGATGCAGCGCCTGTGCGATGTTTACAATGGCGTTGTGTACAAGCGGTTTCGCTTCTACGAGCGAACGCTGCGCTGAGCGAGCCGCGTAGCGTCAGGGGGGCGACGGTGTTTCTTCTTGTGGCGCTGGAGAGATTCAAAAGCTCTCCAACCCGACATATCTAATGGGTGTAAGTCTAGCGAACTGCAAAAGGAGCACCGGACATGGCACTCGTAGACTTCCTGGCAAGCTCGATGGGGCGCTGGCTACGCATCGTCGTAGGGGTTGTGCTCATTCTGATCGGCCTGCTGGTCATCGAGGGCACCGGCGGGATCGTCGTGGCTATCATCGGGTTGGTGCCGCTGGCGGCGGGCGCCTTCGACTTCTGCATTCTAGCGCCGCTGTTCGGCCAGCCGTTCCGGGGACCCGCTATTCGCCAGCGTAAGTAGCCTCCCTATAAGGCTGCCCCAGACGCGCGCGGGCCGCTCGTGATTGAGCGGCCCGCTGCCTTTGGCGCGCGGTCTGTGGCGTCCGCCGCCCACTCCGTTTGCCAAGCGGTCGCGCGATCTTGTACAATTTTCCTATCATCACAAGGCAACTTCTTTCACTTGCTCATGGGCGTTACCTTAAACGCCCATTTTCACGCTGGCTGGGGGAGTCTGTAGATGGTCAAACCGAACAAGGAAACGTTGCTTGACTGGTACCGGCAGATGGTGCTCATCCGCCGTTTCGAGGAGCGCTGCGCCGAGCTATACCAGCAAGGGCTGATTGGCGGCTTCTTGCACCTGTACATCGGGCAGGAGGCGACGGGCGTCGGCGCGGTGGCCGCGCTGGGGCCGAACGATCACGTGATTACCGCCTACCGCGATCATGGCATCGCCCTGGCGCGCGGCATTGACCCCAAGCGGGCGATGGCCGAGATGCTGGGCAAGCGCACCGGCGTCAGCGGCGGCAAGGGCGGCTCGATGCACCTGGCCGACCGCGAACTGCACATGTGGGGCGGCTACGGCATCGTCGGCGGGCACCTGCCCCTGGCGGCGGGCATCGCCCTCAAGATTCGCTACATGGAAGAGGACGGCGTGGTGTTGGCCCTGATGGGCGACGGCGCGACCAACATCGGCTACTTCCACGAGGCGCTCAATCTCAGCGCCGTGTGGGATCTGCCCGTCGTCTGGCTGATCGAGAACAACCAGTACGGCATGGGCACCGCCGTCGAGCGCGCCAGCGGCGCGAAGGAACTCGTCCGGCGCGCCCTGGCCTACAGCAGCGAAGACGGCAGCGGCATGAAGATGGGGCCGCGCGTGGACGGTATGGATGTGCTGGCCGTCTACGACGCGATCAGCGAGGCCGCTGAGCACGCTCGCCAGCACGGCCCGGTCCTCGTCGAATCGCTCACCTACCGCCTGGAAGGGCACAGCATGGGCGATCCGCAGCGTTACCGCACCAAAGAAGAGGTTGAGTCGTTCGTGGCCAGCGGTCCCATTGAGCGTTTTCGTCACTTCCTGACCGAGACCTACAAGGGCGTGGAGAAGACGCTCGACAAACTCGACGCCGAGGCGCTGCAAGCCATTGACGAGGCGGTTGAGTTCGCCAAGAGCAGCGACGACCCGACCTACGAAGACCTGATCAGCCACGTGTACGTTGACTAGAGGAAACCATGGCCGATAGACCGATCACTTATCGCGAGGCGCTGAGCAGCGCCCTGCGCGAAGAGATGCAGCGCGACGAGCGCGTCTTCATCATGGGCGAAGAAGTCGGCGTGTGGGGCGGCACCTACGCCGTGACGCGCGGCTTCCTCGACGAGTTCGGTGCCAGGCGCGTGCGCGACACGCCGATCTCGGAGATGGCCATCGCCGGCGCGGCGGTCGGCGCGGCCATGGCCGGCCTGCGCCCGGTCGCCGAGATCATGACGATCAACTTCGCCTTCCTGGCCATGGACGCCATCATCAACCACGCGGCCAAAGTCCGCTACATGTTCAACGGGCAGTTCACCGTCCCGCTGGTCATCCGCACGACGACCGGCGGCGGCAAGCAGCTTGGCGCGACGCACTCCCACGCCCCAGAAGTGATCTTCGCCCACTTCCCCGGCCTGTACGTGGCCGTGCCCGGCACCGCCTACGACGCCAAGGGGATGCTCAAAGCGTCCATCCGCGACGACAACCCGGTGCTCTTCGTCGAACACAGCACCATGCTCCAGCGGCGCAGCCCCGTCCCCGACGATCCTGACTTCCTGCTGCCCATCGGCAAGAGCGACATCAAGCGCCAAGGCTCGGACGTGACCATCGTCACCTACCAGAAGGGGCTGGAGCACTCGCTGGTCGCCGCCGAGGAGCTGGCCAAAGAAGGCATCGAGGCGGAGATCATTGACCTGCGCTGGCTGCGCCCGCTCGACCTGGAGCCGGTCTTCGAGAGCTTCAAGAAGACCAACCGCTGCGTGGTGGTCGAGGAGAGCCTGCCCCTGTTCAATGTGGGGGCCGAGGTCGCTGCCCAGATTCACGACGAGTGTTGTGACTGGATGGACGCGCCGGTCAAGCGCGTAGCGGCCATGGACATTCCACTGCCCTACTCGCGCGAGATCGAGCAGAGGGCGCTGCCCAGCCCAGAGAAGATTATTCAGGCGGTCAAGGAGGTGATCTGATGGCAGAACCCATCATCATGCCCAAGCTCGGCTTCGATATGGCCGAAGGCACCCTCGTCGGCTGGACGGTTCAGATCGGCCAGGCCGTCAAGCGCGGCGATGTGATCGCCGAGATCGAGACGGACAAGGCGACCATCGAGATCGAGACGACGGTGGAGGGCACCGTGCTGCAACTGCTGGCCGAGCCGGGCGACGTGGTCGCCGTTGGCGCGCCCATTGGCTACGTCGGCGCGGAGGGTGAGGCTCCGCCGCAAGGCGCCGCTCCCGCCAGGGCAACACACACCGCCGCCGAAGAACCCGCTTCTGTTGACCAGGAGCGAGTCGCCGAGGCCGCCCCTGCCGCTGAAGCCGCCGAGACGGGCGGCGACGGCTTCCTCAAGATCAGCCCGGTCGCCCGCCGCCTGGCCGACGAACGGGGCATTGACCCGCGCCGCGTGAAGGGCACCGGCCCCGGCGGGCGCATCACCAAGAAGGACATCGAGAGCTTCGTGGCCGGGAAAGCGCCGGCGGCTCCTGCCCCGCCGAAGGCAGCTCCCCCTGTGCCGGAGGCCCCGCCCATCCCGCCCGAAGCGCCGCGCCCGACCATGCCCACCTTCACCGAGATTCCTAGCGGGCCGGACGTGGAGATCATCCCGCTCAGCCGCATCCGGGCGCGCATCGGCCAGCGATTGGTCGAGAGCAAGCAGTTCGTGCCGCACTTCTACGTCACCAGCGAGATTGACATGGGCGCGGCGCTGGAGCTGCGCCAGCAGATCAACGCCAACATCGAAGACGAGGCGGGCAGGATTACGGTCAATGACCTGATCGTCAAGGCAGCAGCCTTGGCCCTGCGCCGCTTCCCCAACCTCAACTCGCACTATTATGGCGACAAGCTGGTGCGCCACTCGCGGATCAACATCGGCATCGCCGTGTCGCTGGACGGGGGGCTGGTCAATGTCACCTCCTACGACGCGGACAAGGTTTCGCTGGGCACCATGGCCTATAACCACCGCGACATGATCACCCGCGCCCGCGAAGGTAAGGTCAAGCCGCACGAGATCGAGGGTAGCACCTTCAGCGTGAGCAACCTCGGCCTGTTCGATGTCGAGCATTTCACCGCCATCATCAACCCGCCAGAAGCGGGCATCCTGGCCGTAGGCTCGGCCCGGAAGGTGCCTGTCGTGCTCGAAGACGGCACGCTTGGCGTTGGGATGCGGATGAAGGTCACGATCAGCGTGGATCACCGCGTCAGCGACGGGGTGGAAGCGGCGAGCTTCCTGCAGGTGCTCAAGGAACTGCTCGAAAACCCGATGCGGCTGCTGATCTAGCGGGGCGCTTTACAAGACTTCCGAAGTCTCTGACAGACTTCGGAAGTCTGTTTTTGAGGGTGTACGAACAACTTGTCGCCAGGGGAAGTTCGGGAATGCTCGCTGAACGCCTCCCCCCTCAATCCCCCCTCCAGCGAAGCTAGAGGGGGGACGATCTGGCAAGCCGCTTGCCCCTTCCCCTAGCTTTGCTGGGGGAAGGGCTGGGGGATGGGGGCCTTCGACAACTGCCTGACAACTCGTTCGTGGACCCTGTTTTTGAAGGGGGCGCAGCAGAGCAGCGCCCCGGTTGACCTCACCCCCAGCCTCGCTGCGGGTAAAGTCAGCAAGACGATCACCCCAAGCCGGAGGTGCCTATGCAGCCGCGCGAGCGCTTCATCGCCGCCCTCGAACGCCGCCCGTTGACCGGGCGCGTGCCCCACTTCGAGCTGGTCTTCTTCCTGACGATGGAGGCCTTTGGCAAAGTCCACCCGGAGCACCGCAGCTATCACCAATGGCTGCAAATGGAGGAGCGCGAGCGCCAGCTTCACCGGGCGGACATGGCCGACCTGTACATCGCCACCGCCGAGCGCTTCGAGCACAGCGCCATCTTCCTGCACCCCAACCCCGACACGCTCGACGAGACCTGCCGCCTGATTGACCTGGTGCGCGAGCGGAGCGGCCACCGCTACTTCCTCATGCTGCACGGCGACGCCACGCTGGGCATCCCCGACGGGCACCACATGGCCGAGTTCTGCCGCCGCCTGTACGACGACCCCGCCGCGATCAAAGCCGAGGCGGAGGCGCGGCTCGCGGCGGCGCTGGAGCGGGCCGAGCACCTGGCCCGGCATGGCGGGCTGGACGGCTTCGCCCTGTGCACCGACTACTGCTTCAACCAGGGACCATTCCTCAGCCCGGCCCTGTTCAGCGAGTTCGTCACTCCCTACCTGGCCCGGCTGATCGCCGCCTACCGCGCCCTGGGCTTCTACACGATCAAGCACACCGACGGCAACCTCATGCCCATCCTCGACCAACTGCTGCAAGCCAACCCACACGCCCTGCACTCGCTCGACCCGCAGGCGGGCGTGGACATCGCCGAGGTCAAGCGGCGCTGCGGCCAGCAGGTCTGCTTGATCGGCAACGTCAACTGCGGGCTGCTGGACACGGGCACCGACGCCGAGGTGATCGCCTCGGCCAGCTACGCGCTGGAGCACGGGATGCCCGGCGGCGGTTATATCTTCTCCACGAGCAACTGCATCTACACCGGGATGCGCCTCAGCCGCTACGAGTTGATGCTCGATGTCTGGCGGCACCAGGGGAACTACCCTT
>JAGPFT010000101.1 GCA_018056405.1 Anaerolineae bacterium | reverse complement strand
ACTCTGCGGCGGACGACACACGGGAGAAACCGCCATGCGCCAGCCCCATGTCCTGATGCTCACCCCGTACCTGCCCTACCCGCCCAACAGCGGCGGGCGCAGCCGCACCTACAACCTGCTCAGGCACCTGCGCGACGATTACCGGCTCACCCTGGTCTGCTTTGGCCGCCCGGAGGAGCAGGCTTTCGACCTGACTCCGCTGCGCGAGCTATGTGACGAGCTGATTGTCGTGGATCGCGCGCCCAGCCCTGGGGCGCTCAAAGCGGCGTGGCTCAGCGCCACCTCGCCCAGGCCGGTCACCATGCGCCTCTACCACACGCCGGCCATGGCCCAGACGGTCGCCCGCGTGCTGTCCGAGAAGCCGGTTGCGCTGGTGCACGTCGAGTCGTTCTATATGCTGCCCAACCTGCCCGCCCGTCTCGATGCGCCGGTGCTGCTCTCTGAGCCGGCCATTGAATACATCGCCTGGGGGCGGCACGCCCGCGTCGCCAAGCCCTGGTTCACGCGGCCCGGTATCTGGCTGGAGGCGCAGAAGATGCGCCTGTGGGAGCCGCGCGCCTGGGCCGACGCGACGGTCGTCGGGGTGATGTCGGAGGTGGATCGGGCGCTCGTCAAGCGGGCGACGCCCGGCGTGCGCACCGTGCAGACGCCTAACGGCGTGGACGTGGACTACTTCCAGCCGGACGAGTCCGTCCCGCGCGATTCCCGCACTGCCGTCTACATGGGCGACTACAAGTACTTCCCCAACACCGACGCCGTGCTCTACTTCACCGAGGAGATTCTGCCGCGTGTGGTGCAGCGTTGCCCTGACTTCCGGCTGGTGCTGCTGGGCAAGGACGCCCCGCCGGAGTTGCTGGCCCTGCACGACGACCTGGCCCTCCCGCTGACGGTCGCCGGGCTGGTGCCCGACACGCGCCCCTACCTGCAGGGCAGCGCCGTCTTCGTCTGCCCGCTGCGCAGCGGCAGCGGGACGCGCTTCAAGCTACTGGAGGCGTTGGCCTGTGGCTGCCCGGTCGTCAGCACGACGGTGGGCGCAGAGGGGTTGGGCGCAGTTGACGGCGAGCACATGCTGCTGCGCGACACGCCGCAGCACTTCGCCGACGCGGTAGTCGCCCTGCTGGAAGACCCGGCGCTTGGCGCGGCATTGGGGCGGCAGGGGCGCGCGTGGGTGATCGGCCAGCACGCCTGGGCGCACAGCGCGGCCCTGCTGCGCGACGCCTACGACAAGCTGATCGGCCACGAAGACCCGACTCCGGCCATGACCGCCCGCCAGCGCCAGCAACTTGCGGCGCGGGTGCGTGAGGGACTCGACTCAGAGGGGGAAGATACGCCTGCTTCTTGAGCGCCTCGTAGCCCTCACCGCCGCGCGCCGCGCACGATGGCCCGCCGCAGCGCCTCGTATTCGACGTGGCTGTTCGTGGAAATGCCGAAGGCGCGCGTCCGCCAGCCAAGCCCCGCCATCAGCCCGATGACCATGAAGACGGGCGGCAACCCCCGCTCCACGACGATCAGTTGGCCGAAGTGCTCGCGGTCGCGGCTGCGCGCCTGCCCGCGCCGGATCAGCGTGTGCTCGGCGACGCGGGCGATGTCTTCCCAGGCGATCCACACGCCGCGCCCCAGCAACGGCTGAAGCCACACGCCGCGTTCGTAGACGGTCACGCGCGGGTGCAGCACGGCGAGTTGCAGCAGGGGAACGATCAGCGCGGCCAGAAAGGGGACGCTGAGCACCAGCAGCGGCAGCCCGTAGCCAAAGCCCAGCACGAGCAGCCCCGCGATCCCCGCCAGCGCGCCAGCGATGCCCAGCGCGACCAGCACCGCCGTGATCCGGCGCAACGCGGGCCGGGGATGCGGGTGGTCGGAGAGCAGAGCGCCGCGCGCAGGGTCGTCAGGGCGGGAAGCCGACACGCTCATGATTCGGTCTCTGCTGTGTGCCTACGTGAAACGCTATTCCACATGGCCGGCGGCCCTGGACGGCGCGTCATGGGGTGACTCAGCGCCTTCGGCCTGGGATGCCGGGTCGCCATTGGCAGCGGCGGGGCGATCCCCGCGCGCTTTCTTGAGCAGCAGCGTGTCGCCCTGCGCGCTGATGCGCACCGTGTCGCCGGGCTGGAAGCGCTCCTCCAGGATGGCGTTGCTCAGCGGGCGAGTCAGCAGGCGTTGGATGGCGCGGCGCAGCGGGCGCGCGCCGTAGGCCGGGTCGTAGCCCTCGCGCAGCAACAGCGCCCGCGCGCCCTGATCCAGCGTCAGTTTGAGCCGCTGATCGGTCAGGCGAGCGGTCACTTCCTGGATTTGCAGGTCGAGGATGGCGTCGAGAGTCTGCGGCGAGAGCGGCTTGAAGACGACCACCTCATCCAGCCGGTTGAGGAACTCCGGGCGGAAGTGCTTCTTGAGGTGGAAGTCGTAGTCAGGAAGCTGATCCGGCTGAGCGGTGAAGCCCAGTCCCTTGCCCACGTCGCCGGTGCCGATGTTGCTGGTCATGATCCAGACGGCATGACGCCCGTCCATCGTCACGCCCTGCGAGTCAGTCAGGCGGCCTTCATCGAACACCTGCAGGAAGATGTCGAACACTTCCGGCGCGGCCTTCTCCACTTCATCGAGCAGGACGACGCTGTACGGGCGGCGGCGCAGCGCCTCGGTGAGCTGCCCGCCCTGTTCCATGCCCTTGTAGCCGGGCGGCGCACCGATCAGTCGGGCGACAGTGTGCTCGTCGTGGAATTCGGACATGTCCAGGCGGATGATGGCCTCTTCGTCGTTGAACAGAAAGGCGGCCAGCGCCTTAGCCAGCTCCGTCTTGCCGACGCCGCTCGGCCCCAGAAACAAGAAGACGCCGATAGGCCGCCGGGGATCGCCCAGGCCGGCGCGGTTGGTCTTGATCGCGTCGGACACGATCTGGATGGCGTGCTCTTGGCCGACGACGCGCCGGGCCAATGTCTCGGCCATCTGTGTGAAGCGCTGGCGCTCGTTGGCCGTCAGTTCGCTGACGGGGATGCCCGTCCACTCGCTGAGCACCTGGGTGACCGTCTCGGCGGTGACTTCGAGCGGCGGCGCGCCCTCGTCTTCGGCGGCGTCCGGCGCGTTGGTCTGGATGGTCAGGCGCGCGCACGCCTCATCGAGCAGGTCGAGCGCCTTGTCCGGCAGCCGCCGGTCGCGGATGTAGCGGTCGGACAGGCGCACGGCGGCTTCGCGCGCTTCGGGCAGGATAGTCACCTTGTGATGCGTCTCGTAGCGCTGGTAGACGTGCTCGACGACGACCAGCGTCTCGGCCACGCTCTGCTCGCGGATGTCAATGGTGCGGAAGCGGCGGTCGAGGGCGGGGTCTTTGGCGATGGCCTTGCGATATTCCTCGAAGGTCGTCGCGCCAATGCAGGTGATCTCGCCGCGCGCCAGGGCCGGCTTGAGGATGTTGGCCGCGTCCAGATTGCTGTCAATGGTGTCGCCCGCGCCGACAATGGTGTGAATCTCGTCAATGAACAGGATCACGTCCGGCGCGTTCTTGGCTTCGTCCACGATGCCGACGATGCGCTCCTCGAACTGCCCGCGCAGGCTGGTCCCGGCCACCAGCATCCCGATCTCCAGGCCGATGATGCGCCGGTTGTGCAGAAAGCGGGGGGCGCGCCCGTGCACGATGTCGTAGGCCAGCCCCTCGACCACCGCCGTCTTGCCCACGCCGGAGTCGCCGAGCAGCAGCGGGTTGTTCTTCTTGCTGCGACGCAGCGTGCGAGCGATCATGCGAATCTCGGTCTCGCGGCCCACCGCCGGGCCAATCTTGCCCTGGCGCACCTGCGCAGTGAGATCGCGCCCGTAGCGGTCGAGCAGCGGCGTGGGCATGCGCTGCTCCGCGCTCAGCCCGTCCTCGGCGTCTGGCGAGGAGTCCAGGTCGCCGAAAAGGAACTCGTCGAAGTCGTTGGCGTCGTCGTCCATGTCGTCCAGCAGCCGCTCGATCCACACCGACAGGTCAGCCCCCTGGCGAATCAGCACGCGGGCGGCGACGCCCTCGCCTTCCTGCAGCAGCGCAATCAAGGCTTGCTGCTCGGAGACGAGGCGCTCGCTGGCGTCGTTGGCCAGGTAGACAGCCATGGCCAGCACGCGGTGCGCGCGCGGGGTGAGCGGCGGCGACTCGCTCACCGCGTCGTCGCCCGCGCCGATCTCGCGCCGGATCAGGTTGCGGATAGTGGGCGGCTCCATCCCGCTCTCGACCAGCAGGCGAGCGGTGATGCTGCCGGGCAGGCGCGTCATGGCGTTGAACAGGTGCTCGGTGCCGATGTAGTTATGGCGTAGCCGGGCGGCTTCCTGGATGGCGCCTTCGAGCAGCGGGCTGCTACGCTTGCGGATTTCCTGCTCGCTGATGTCCAGGGGTGACTGTGGCATACCGCTATTCCCCACCTCAATGCCTGAGCGGACGTGCTCACCCCAGTATACCGCGTCCTGACTGCTGCGCAGGTTTTGGCGCGGCGCAGTGCGTGGGCGTATCTCATTTGGGGCAAAAGATCACCGCTGAGGCGCAGAGAGCGCAGAGAAAAGAGAATGGGGAAAGGAGTTGGAAGGACTTCTCCAAGGGTCTCTCAGAGGCCGTTTGAGGAGCCTTATCCCTGCCTCTTCCCCCCCCCCATCCCCGGCCCTTCCCCCAGAGGTTCAGGGGCGGACAGCAGCGTGTGAAGCATTGAGATGACGACCGATCAACCTCACCCCCCTGGCCTCGCTACGCTCGGCTCTTCCCCCCTCTCCGTCAACGGAGAGGGGGGAGGCGAGGCGCGCCAGCGCCGAGCGGGGGTGAGGTAAAGCGAAGAGCCGCCCCAGACTATAGGCCAATCTCAAGCCTGTCCGCCCCTGAACTCCTTGTGGGGGAGGGGTTTGGGGTGGGGGGCACAACTTCTCCAAGGGTCTCTCTTTTCTTCTCCGCGTCCTCTGCGCTTCAGGAATCTCGCCCCCATCGTGAGAGGTACCCCAGTGCGCGCGCCGTTTGACACAGACCGCAGATCACTGTACTGTACTGATGACAGGGGTGATGTCCTGTAGGCGGCGTAGCGCCCTATGCCCCCAGTCAGCGAGAGGGAAGCTGTGAAGCGCGTCTGCACTGTCTGCCAGCGAGTGTCTGTGGACGGCAACCTGTGGTGTCAGGAGCCGGATTGCCCGGCGGGGAACATGCCGCTGATCTTCGATTACGGCGAGTGGCTGGGCGATATCAAGGTCGTGCGGTTGCTGCGCGTGCTGCGCACGTCGGCCATCTACGAGGCCGAGCGCGGCAAGGAGCAGGTGCTGCTCAAGGTGGCGCACCCTGGTTGCCAGGATCAACTTCGCCGCGAGGCGCGCGTGCTGCTGGAGCTATCCGTGCAGCAGCAGCACCCCATGCTGCCCGTGCTGCTGCCGGCCTACCAGCAGATGGACCTCAAGCAGCGGCCCTATGGCAAGACCATGTTCCGCGACGAAGCGAAATATTATGAGGTCTTCGCCTACGCGCAGGGCGAGTTCCTGCGCGACATGCTGCTCAAGAACCCGCAGCCCTGGTACCAGCACGCCGCCTGGATGACGATCAGCCTGGCCGACGCCATCGCCTTCCTGCACCTGCGGGGCAAAGTCCTGCACCTGAACCTCACCCCGGATGCGATCTACGTCCGCACCGACAAAGAGGGCATTCCCCGCCCGCTGCTGCTCGACCTGGGGATGCTCGGCGATCCGGCGAGCATTGACCCGGCCTGGGTGCGCAAGTACGGCGTGCCCGCCTACACGCCGCCAGAACTCATCGCCCGCGACGGGCCGGTGGGCTATGCCTCGGATGTGTACGGGCTGGGCCTGGTGCTGTACGAGATGCTGGCCGGGCACCCGGCCTTCCGCTTCACCCAGCGCAAGGACGACGACGTGCGCCGCCTAGTCGTCGGTGGGGTGCGCGAGCCGTTGGAGCGCACCGACCTGGCCGAGGACATCCATAACATCGTGCACATGGCCGTGCATCGCGCCCCAGAGCAGCGCTTCCAGGACGTGCGCGCTTTCGCCAAGATGCTGCGCACCAAGTTCGGAGAGGTGCCCGCCGAGAAGAAGCGCTCGATCAATCGGCGTATTCTGGTGGCGGTGATCTTCCTCGCCCTGGCAACGGTCATCCTGATCATGCTCTCGGCGCTGCTCGGCTGACTCTGCGCCATCCCGCCGTTCCCGTCCAACAAAACACCCACCGCATCAAGGCCGGTGGGTGTCGTTGTTTGGGGGGAACGCTCGCGTTCGTGTGGAACGCCAGGGACGAGCTAGACGAAGCGCTGCGAGCCGGAATAATCGCCATCGCGCAGGCTGATGATCGCCCCGACGAGGTCCAGGCTCAGTTCTTCGCACGTCCCGGCCAGGCGATCCACGTTGGGCTTGATGCCCTCCAGGTAGTGGGCCAGCGCCAGGTTGCCGACCAGCCCAAAGAACGCCGTAGCCTTCAAGATGCCAATTGCCACTTCGAGAGCCTTGCTCACCGCTTCCAACGTGTCGCTCGAGGAACGAAAACTGTCGGATAACTTCTGTACGGCGTCATAGTCCATTGAGACTTCGGCCATGTCATCCTCCTTAGGTCAAACACTTGCGCCCGGATAGCAGGGCGGGACTAGAAGATTGAATCGAAAATATCGGTGACCTGGCCCACGACGCCGAAGACATCGTTATCGGCCTGCTGGACAAGGTTCAGCGCGGAGGTGATGTTGCCGCCAAAGCCCCCAATGGAGGCGATGAGCGCCATGATCTCCGGGATCAGGCGGGTCTGTACTTCTTCGGTGAAGGCCCGCGCGCCCGCGCCGGTCCAAGCGCCGCCGGTGATCGGCCCCATCCCGCTGCGGATTCCGCCAGCCACTTCTTCGACCAGGTTGGCTTGCTGCACCACCTGGCTGACGACATCCTGTACATCGCCCATAACACAGCTAAAAATGGACATGGCTCCTCACCTCGCTTTAGCCCTTGAAGCGGCTGGCCGCTTCTGTGTCGCCGTCGCGCAGGTCTACCAGTGCGCCGTAGACATCGTTCGCTAGCTCATCGAGCTTTTCCTGCAAGGCCCCGATTCGCGCGTTGAGGTTGCCGCGAATCGCCTGGGCAAGTGCATCACCGCCCCGACCGAGCAAAGCGCCATCATCCAACCGCCCGGCGATGTTCTGCATCGCGCGCTTGAGGTCTTCTAAATGCTGGCTGCCTTCTCTGAAGAGACGGGCCATATCTTCCATCAGGTCATAATCCATTTGTACGTCAGGCATCGTGACCTCCTTATCGTTGGCGCATCAGCGAGTGGCGCGCCAAACGCTGCAAACGCTAATGCTGCGCAAAGAGCGAGCTAGCGTCCTGCTCGGCTTGTGAGAGGATGTTGCTGATCTGCTTGACGGCACTGCCGGCGTCTTCCAGGGCGCGCGCCAGGCGCTGCATCCCTGGGTTCACCAGGTCGTGCATCTCGGCGTAGAACGCATCCGCGCCGCGCCCAACCCAGCCACCGCCTTCCAACTCGCCCACCAGGTTGTTGATCTGGTTGGTAAGTTGCTCGATGCCCGCCGCCTCCTGCAAGAACTCGTTGGCGACGTTGGCCAGTTCGTCGTAGTCGGCCTGAATCTTTCCACCAATACCGGGCATGGTAACCTCCTGCTTTCTGCTTGTCCCTTGTGTTAGCGCAGCACGCCGCCCCAGAACATGCAGGCAACGTTGCCTCCTTGCGCAGTGCGTGTTTCCATCAACTCCGTCTCCACCCCCTCCTTCGCCCCCGCCACTATCGCCCGCGTTAGAAGCACGCCACTTTTACCCTATCGAGCGTGACTAAAGCCAGTGTAGGGGACTCGACGAGCGTTTGTCAAGGTGTGTGACCGCCCATACCCATAAAAACGCCATCTAGAGGCGTAAAAACTGGTAAAAGGCGGGCAGCGTCCCCGCTTCTCTTGCCTGGGGTGTGGGCAAAGGGTGACAGCGACTCGCTTGGCACCGGCTAGGGGGAGGTCCCCTAGGGCGCATTGCCATACGTCCCTACGGAGGGCGCAGCAGAACAGCGCCTCCTCCTGACAAGGTCGCGCTCCTTAGCCTCACCCCTGCTCGGCGCTGGCGCGCCTCGCCGCCCCCTCTCCGCGTGTGGAGAGGGGGCAGGCCGAGCGCAGCGAGGCTGGGGGTGAGGCTACTGCCAGCGTCACACGTATCACTGACACCCTTTGCACACACCCCAGGGTAATCGCCTCAAAAGAGGCTGGGGCTGAGCTGGTTGACCTCACCCCTGCTCGGCGCTGGCGCGCCTCGCCGCCCCCTCTCCGCGTGTGGAGGGGGGGCAGGCCGAGCGCAGCGAAGCCAGGAG
>JAGPFT010000100.1 GCA_018056405.1 Anaerolineae bacterium | reverse complement strand
CCCATCCCCCGGCCCCTTCCCCCAGCAAAGCTAGGGGAAGGGGTGAGCGGCTTGCCAGATCGCCCCTCTCTGGCTCTGCCGGAGAGGGGGATGGAGGGGGGAGGCGTTCAGCGAACATTCCCGAACTTCCCCTGGCGACAGGTCGTTCTGCACCCCGCCCGCAAGGTGTGTGCAAAACCAGTCAGGGAGGGGCGTCGCTCTGCTGCACCCAGGTTTACCTCCCCCCCCTTCGGCGCTGGCGCGCCTCGCTTCCCCCTCTCCGGTCTATACATAACGGGAGGGGACAGGCCGAGCATAGCGAGGTTGGGGGTGAGGTTCTGTAGGGACGTGTGGCCGCCCTACTCCCACACGGCTTCTCCGGCCAGCAAACGCCGAATCTGCTCTGGGAAGCGATCCGCGTTGAGCGGCGTGTTCAACAGCCCGTCGAAGGGGGCCGCGCGCGCCCTGGCCTGCACCTCCTGACTGGCGTCCTCCGCCAGCGCCACGATGCGAGTGTTGCTCAGGCGCGGGTGGCTGCGCATCTTACGCAACGCCTGAACGCCATCCTCATAGGGCAGCGCAATGTTCATCAGAATCAGGTCGAGCGGGGGAAGCGTATCGGCGAACTGCACGACCTGCCAGCCGCTTATCTTCCACTCACAGTGGATGACGCCCAACTGGACCAGCAAGCGGGCAATGGAGACGAAGCGAGGCGGGTTCGCTTCTACAACGAGCACACGAGCGTCGCGCGGGCTGAGCGGTTCACGCATATGATGGCGCAATCCTCGGCGGCACCGCTGGAGCCGCTCTTTTCCCTGCCGGACTATGGGCAGGCTATTCTCTCACTCCCGACGCCGGCGGGCCAGCCCGCGTACCCTAATACTCGCGCGCGAGGGGGTTGCCACCCTGGGCAACGAGCTGGTAGCGCAGGGTGTCCGGCGGAATCTCCATCAGCACCACCAGGCGCTCCAGCAACTCCTGGGCCAGCGGCGCGGCGGTCATGCTGCCCCAATATCCCCAGGGGCGATCCAGCTTAATCAGGATGGACACCACCGGATCATCGGCGGGCAAGAAGGCCAGGAACGAGCCAATCGAGTTGCCCGGTGCGAACGGCTCGTAGCCATAGGGCGCGGGGATTTCGGCGGTGCCCGTCTTGCCAGCGATGGTATAGCCGGGGAACTCGAACTCGATTTCCTTGCTCTCGCGCAGCACGCGCACCATGATGTCGCGCGCTTTGTGTGCCGCTTCCTCGCTGATCGGGCGGCGAGTGGCTGCCGGCTGCGTCTCGATCACCTGGCCGCCGTCAATGCGCGCCTTGACGATGTGCGGCTGCATGATCAGCCCGTCGTTAGCAATGGCGTTGGCCGCCGTGAGCATCTGCAAAGGCGTGACCGACACACCCTGGCCGTAGCTGTTGTTGAGAAACTGCGCCTCGCTCCACAGTGGATCGCCCGGCTCGACGAGGATGCCCGGCGATTCGCCCTCCAGGTCTACGCCGGTAGGGCTGCCGATGCCGAACTCGCGCAGCTTGGGATAGACCGTGTACGGGCCGATCTCCTTGTAGATGGTAGCCGTGCCGGTGTTTAGCGAGTCAATGAAGACCTGGGCGAAATCGGGATTGCCATGCGAGGTGCGATCCCAGTTGCAGATGGCCACGCCGCCCGCCTCAAAGCACCCCGGATCGTAGTACGACCAGTCGAGATCGTGCGTCCCGGCATCAAGCGCCAGAGCCATCGTCACCACCTTGAAGACCGACCCCGGCTCGTACACATCGGAGATGGCCTGGTTGCGCGCGTACTTCATGTTCTCTTCCGACAGGTCGCCGGGCTGAAAGTAGGGGTAGTTGGCCATCGCCAGGATTTCGCCGTTGCGCGGGTTCATGATCAGGATGGTGCCGCCCGTCGCCGTCGGGTCTTTCTCAAGAAAGCCCACCAGCACTTCCTGGGCGAGGTACTGCAAGTCGCGGTCAATGGTCAGGATGAGGTCCATCCCGTCGCGGACGCGGGTGGTCTGGGTCTGGCTTTCCTCCAGCAGCGGGATGTTGCTCTTGGTGACGCGCTTGCTCTGGCCGGCCAGCAGCGTCTGGTAGTAGCCCTCCACGCCGTAGTAGCCCTGGCTGGCCTGCGCCCCGTCCGCCCCGGCAAAGAGGCCGACGATCTGGGCGGTTAGCTCACCCTGCGGGTAGATGCGGATCGGCAGCGGCTCGATGATGATGCCGGGCACGCTCAGATCGGCAATGGCCTGCCCGACCTCGGCGCTGACGCGGCTGGCCAGCAGCACATACGGTGGGAAAGTGCCGTCTGCGTTGGGTTGCAGCAGGTCGTAGAGACGGTTCTCCGGCAGGCCCAGCAGCGGCGCAAGCGCAATCGCCACTGCCTGGCGGTCAATAACCTGGTTGGGGCTGATGCCGATGCGGTATTCAAACGAGTTGGTCGCCAGGAGGTGCCCGTTGCGGTCGAAGATTTGGCCGCGCCTGGGCAGCACCTCAACTGTCTGCTGGTAGCGATTCTTGGCCTGGTCTTCGAGCGCCTGCTTGATCTCCGGGTTCATGCGGAACTGGAACGAAAGCAGACGCACCAGCAGCACCAGGCTGATGCCGATCAGCCCCACGCTGACCAGGGTGAGCCGTCTGCTGAAAGTCTCGTCGCGGATCATGGTCCCAGAGAGTCCTGCGCGCAGCGCCCTAGTGCACGTTGGTGGAAGTCCACCAGTGGCTATTCGATGGTTGACCCCGCCCTAAATCCCTCCCCGCCAGCAGGGAGGGACTTAGAGAGGGGGACTTTGATCGGCTGGTGCGGCGCTTCCCCCTCTCCGGCTCTGCCGGGGAGGGGGCCAGGGGGAGGGGCCTTCTGCCTCCGAAGACTTCGGAAGTAAGTCTGCTCCCCCTTTCTCCACTTGCGGGGAAAGGGGGCCGGGAGGAGAGGGGTCACAGGCCAAACCGCGCCCCTATTTCCGCTCTGATGTACTAGCCGCTGCGCCATGAGTCTAGCTGTCGCTTCAGGGTATCCCACTGCTTGCGCAGCCAGCCACCCAGCGTCTCATCGTAAATTTGCTCCGCCGTCTGCGCGGTAGGCGATGGCGTTGGCGTGACGATGGGCCGGTCGTAGCGGTACCCGTCCACGATGATATACTGGATTTCGTCCGGGTTCGCCGGGCGAAAGCCCATCTCCGCCGCCCGCGTCATGACGCGGGGCAGGCTCTGCAAGTTGGCGATCTCAGCGCGCACGCGCTCGTTGTCGCGCTCCAGCCGGGCGCGGTAATCGTTCATCTCGGCCAGCTCGCGCGCCGAAATCGTGCTGCGCGAGGTCTGGAACAGGTACAACGCGGCAATGATCAGGCCAATGACCCCGATC
This sequence comes from Anaerolineae bacterium, assembly GCA_018056405.1. Classification (GTDB taxonomy): domain Bacteria; phylum Chloroflexota; class Anaerolineae; order Aggregatilineales; family Aggregatilineaceae; genus UBA2029. Next base: position 4,990 of record JAGPFT010000100.1, on the reverse strand, counting down.
AGGCCCAGCGTGGCCACGAATTGCCGTTGGTTGCGCCAGGGCTGCTGCACGGTGTGCGGCCTGGCCCGGAAGCGAGACTCGTCGCTGCTCATCTTTCTCCGTGTGCGGCCCTGGCTGGCGCGTCGTCTGGACTGGGCCGCAGATTGATTATACTCCAAACCCCTTTGCCAGGCTGTCGCCGTCGTCGGGCCGGGGGGGTGTGCAAAACGTGTCAAGTAGTGTGCCGCGCCCTGATTTACCTCACCCCCGCTCGGCGTTGGCGCGCCTCGCTGCCCCCTCTCCAGGCATGGAGAGGGGGCAAGCCGAGTGTACTAGGGGTGAGGTCAATGCCTCTGCGTCTCTGCGATTCACAGTCTCTCACCCCTCAGTGCGGACGCCCCTTCGAGTCGCTCCACAACACGCAGGCGGGCGCTACGGCTGCGCGGGTTGGCGGCGATCTCCTCATCGGCGGGGCGCAGCGGCTTGCGTGTCACCAGCCGGACGCGCGCCACATGCCCGCAGGTACAGACCGGCTGACGCGGCGGGCACAGGCAGTCGGTTGCCTCGGTCTTGAACGTCTGCTTGACGATGCGATCTTCCAGGCTGTGGAAGCTGATCACGGCCAGCCGCCCGCCGGGGCGCAGCAGGTCAATGGCGACCGGCAAGGCGCGCTCGACCGCGCCCAACTCGTCATTAACAGCGATGCGCAACGCCTGAAAGGTGCGCGTCGCCGGGTGGATCTTTTCGCGCGGGCCGCGCTGCGCCCCGGCCACCACCTCGGCAAGCTGTCGGGTGCTGTTCAGCGGGCGCGCAGCGACGATGGCGCGGGCAATGCGCCGGGCGTTGCGCTCTTCGCCATAGCGGAACAGGACTTCGGCCAGCGCCTCGGCGTCCCACGTGTTAACGAGATCGGCGGCAGTCAGCCCGCCCCCGGAGGGGTCGAAGCGCATGTCGAGCGGCCCCTCGCTCATGAAGGCGAAGCCGCGCGCCGGGTCGTCCACCTGCATCGAAGACAGGCCGAGGTCGAGCAGAATCCCATCCACGCCCTGCCCCGCGCTGCCCACCTTTTCCAGCCAGGCCGGAACCAGCGCGCCGATCTGCTCGTAGCTGGCGTGGCGCAGCGTCACGCGCCCCTCAAAGGAAGCCAGCCGCGCGCGCGCCAGGGCCAGCGCCGCCGGATCACGATCCAGCCCCAGCAGGCGAGCGTCCGGCGCAGCAACCAGGATCGCCGCGGCGTGCCCGCCCGCGCCAACAGTGCCATCCACGAAGCGCCCTGCCGGGCGCTCGGCGACGCGCAGCGCGGCGAGCACGGCCTCCAACAGCACGGGAAGGTGGGGAGCACTGGGGTGGGTCACGGCTGTCTGCCATCACCGCCAGGGACGATGAGCACGAGTGTAGACGACCTGGCGGACGGCGGCAAGAACGTAGCACGGAGACTGCCGAAGTTTTTCGGAAACTTCGGCAGTCTTAAGAACGCCCCTATCCCCCGGCCCCTTCCCCCAGCCAAGCTAGGGGAAGGGGAGAGTGCTGTGCCAGCCGGCTAAAGTCCCCCTCTCTAGCTCGGCTGGAGAGGGGGACTGAGGGGGAGAGGCGTGCGGGCGCAGCGCCTCCGTTCCCCAACTTGCCTGCCTAGCGCGGCACGTCCCAGAGGAACACAGTGCCGTCGTCCGAGCCGGAAGCGATCAGCGTTCCGTCCGGGCTGAAGGCGACCCCATTGACCCAATCCGTATGGCCGGTCAGCACCGCCAGTTCGGTGAACAGGCCATCAGCGCCGGACTGCCACACACGCACCGTCGAGTCGTCGCTGCCAGAGGCGATCATCGTCCCGTCCGGGCTGAAAGCCACCGTATTAACGTAGTCCGTATGCCCAGATAGCTCGGCGACGGCTTCCCCAGAAGCCACCTTCCACAGGCGCACCATGCCGTCGTCACTGCCGGTGACGAGCAGCGTCCCGTCCGGGCTGAAGGCCACTGAGCTTACATAGTCCGGGTGCTCGATGGCGAGCAGTTCCGCCCCGGTCGCTGCGTCCCACAAGCGCGCGCTGGAGTCATCGCCGGCGGTGGCGATCAGCGTCCCGTCCGGGCTGAAGGCCACCCCTCTCACGGTAGAGGTGTGTCCCTCAAGCGTGGCGAGAGGATCGCCAGTGGCGGCATCCCACACCTTAGCCAGAGCATCACTGCTGCTGGAAGCGAAGCGAGTGCCGTCCGGGCTGATGGCGACGCTATACACATAGCCATCGTGGGCCTCGATAGCCAACTGTTCGACGCCCGTGGTCACATCCCACACGCGCACAAGGCCATCATCACACGCCGAAATGAGCGCTGTCCCGTCAGGATAGTAAGCGACACTGTTCACGTAGTCGGGGTGTTGTAGGGCGAGCAGTTCCGCGCCACTGGCGACATCCCACACGCGCACTGTCCCGTCATCGCTGGCCGAGGCTACCTGCGCCCCGTCCGGGCTGAAGGCCACGCCGTTCACCCAGTCCTCGTGCCCATACCATACTGAGTGCCAGGCGGGGACGTACTCGACCGACGCGGCGACCTCCAGGATTGACGCCTCGAATTGCGCCATTTCGCCGGGTGTAGTGACAGCAACCACCGCCAAAGTGTTGCCCTCACCGAGGTCTACAGCGACCACCAGCACTTCGCTCTCTTCCATGGTGAACAGCAGCCGCGCCGCGTGCCGATCCCCCTGAGGCCCCTCTAAAGTGATTCCCTCCGGCGCAGGGATCACTCCCATATCGGTGCCGCCGAAGCTGATCGACTCAGCGACAGCCGTCGCCACACTCTCCGGACTCGTATCGGGCAATTCGTACACCACCATGCCAATGGCCGTTGGCTCAAGGACGAGCACACCGACCGCCCCTGGGGGCACCGTATCTTCTTCAAGGGCAGCCTCGTCGTTGGTGAGGAGGACCATGCCCTGATCCTCCATCGTAACCCATCCCGAGGGATAGGAGAAGCTCAGGTTGCCAGCAGACGAGACAAACCGTTCGCTGGGGACATCCTGGGCAAATGCTGACAGCGGCGCGATAGCCAGGATCAGCACGATGAGTACGATACCAGCGTGCACCAAGCGATGAGGAACCATTTTCTGTCTCCCAAATCTACGGGCGTGTCGCCCTGTGCGCACGCCTGCTCACATTGACGCGATGTGCAACCCAGCCGGGCTACGACTGCCCGCATTATACCATGCTTTCGACGGAGCCTGCCCAGAGCCATCATCTCGAACCCGCCGCGCGCCCGCCGCTGACCTTACCCCCGCCTGGTCAGCGCAGCGGGACAGGGACGAGGGTAAACAGAATCGCGCGTTCGAGGCGCTGCCCCCTACGGCTGTGCCCTCCGCAGCGACCAGCGCCACAGAGTGCCAATCAGGATTTCGCGCAGCGCCAGCGTGCCAGCAATACACAGCACGGCCTGGGCTAGAGTCATGTCCACGACATAGCCAGCCATCGGCCCCAGCACTGCCAGGGCCAGCATATAGGAAGCATCCGACAGCCTGCTAGTGCCCGCTTGCAGCGCCAGCACAATCCCCGCCAGGGTGAATTCGGCGATCCACGCCAGGAACACAGCGGCAGCGGAGGTGGCAAACGCCGCGCGCATAGAATGGGCCGATGTGCTAGCGGCCAGGGCGGCGACCATCATCAGCAGGTATTGCTGCGTGCGGTCTATGACGAAGAGAATCGCGCCGGCAACCGGCAGCACCACCGCCGCCCCGCACAGCAGAAAGATCGGCAGGTCTTCGAGGGTCGTCAGTTCCGTAGGGATGAGCACCAGGCTGACGAAGCCGACCCCCGCCGCCAGCAATAGCAGCAGCGCGGTCAGGGCGATGATCAGGTAGCGAATCCACCACAGCGCCCCGCTCACCTTGCCCAGCAGCACGCTCTCCACGCCGTCCGGGATGGTCAGCAGCACCTCCCAGCGCTGCTTGGCGCGCTCCTCGACGACGGTCGGCCCCAGGGCAACGCTGGTCATGACGGCCAGCAGCAGCAGGGCCAGCAGCAGCCATATCCACAGCGTGCCGAGATACAGGGCCACCAGCGCCCAACCGAGGCTTAGCGCCCCCATCAGGCCCAGCGTCAGGGCGGGGAAAGCCGCAAAACGACGCGCCAGCCCATACCAGATAGGCTGGCGCTTGATCTCAAGCAAGAAGACAGGATTCTCGAAGGCGTTCCAAAAGGCAAGCGCGTGGGCGAACAGCTTCCAGGAACTCATCGTGCTGGCAGCTTGCGCGCGATCTGTCTCCCGCCCGCAGCGCTGGCGGCCCCATTCCGCGCTGGAACTCGGCCCCAGCAGGGAGTCAGTCAGCGACGGCTCACTTATTGGCTTCCGAGGCGCGCGGATCGAGCGCGTCGCGCAGCCCGTCGCCCAGGAAGTTGAAGGCGAACATCATGAAGAACAGGGCGAGCGCCGGGAAGATGGCCTGGTTCGGGTAGCTCTTGATGGCCTGCGATCCCTCGGAAATCATGCTGCCCCAGCTTGGCGTGGGCGGGTTGACGCCCAGACCGATGAAACTGAGGAACGCCTCATACGAGATATAGCCCGGAATGGCCAGGCTCTCGCGGACGATGACCGGCCCCATGATGTTGGGCAGCACGTGCCGGAAGATGATCGCCGCATCGCGCACGCCGATGGATCGCGCCGCCTCAATGAACTCCTTCTCGCGCAGGGACAGAACCTGGCCGCGCGCCAGGCGCGCCGTATCCATCCAGGAGGTGATGCCGATGCCAATGAAGATGAACAGCATCCCGCCGAAGGCCGAGTCGATCTTGTTCAGCCGGTAGGCCAGTGACCCAACCTCGCTCTGGGTGAAGCTGGAGCGGAAGAAGACCATCATCAGAATGATCAGCAGCAGCGTAGGGAAGGCATACATCACGTCCACCAGCCGCATCAGGATGTTGTCGGTCCGACCACCGATGTAGCCGGAAACCATCCCATAGATGGTCCCCACCACCAGACTAGTCAGCGGGCCGATGAAGGCCACTGCCAGCGAGATGCGCGCCCCGAAGATG
>JAGPFT010000099.1 GCA_018056405.1 Anaerolineae bacterium | reverse complement strand
TCCCACACTATCCCACACTATCCCACCTATCCCACACTATCCCACCTATCCCACACTATCCCAAAGACTATCCCACACAGCGTGGGATATGTGGGATTCTATGCGCTGTGGGCCGCTGCTGGAACTCGCGCGCGTGGGTATCCCACACAGGGATATGGGGTGCGTCGCCCGATTGTCACGGGCAACCTGGCCCGATTATCCCACAGAGTGCGGGATATGTGGGATATGTGTGATTTCACGCCGGCTGCCGGGCGAGTTCGGCCAGGCGCTCCAGGATTTGCAGCAGCCGCGCCTGCCAGACGCCATCTTCCTGCGATTCGTAGGGCAACCACACTGCCACACGGCTGACGCGCGTATCAGCGCCGAGGCTCTCTTGCAGGGCGGCGCGGTCAATGGTGGCCAGATAGGGCAGGTGAATCCCAATCTGGCCGTTCTCGCTGGAAATGGCTGTCGCCTCTGCCTGTTGAGCGAGCAGCTTGATCTGCATCTGGAACAGCAGGCCGGTGACGGCGCGGGGCAGCGGGCCGAAGCGATCCGTCAACTCGTCGCGCATTTCGTCAATGGCCCGCAGGCGGTCAATCTCGGCCATGCGCCGGTAAAGCTGAATGCGCAAGGCAGGGTCGTCCACAAACGTTGTGGGGATATAGGCCGGAATGGGCAGGTCAATGGTTACGGTGGACGTGGCAATGGGTAGCTGGAGCGGCGGACTCTCGCCCCGGAGATGGCGCACGGCCTGAGCCAGCAGTTGGGTATAGAGGTGGAATCCCACAGCGGCGATGTGGCCGCTCTGCCGCGTGCCCAGCAGATCGCCCGCGCCGCGTATTTCCAGGTCACGCATGGCGATGGACATGCCTGCGCCTAGCTCGGTTTGCTCGCTGATCGTCTCCAGGCGCGCGCGGGCGTCGGGCGTCAGGCGGCTGGTGCGCGGGTGGAAGAAGTAAGCGTAAGCCTGGTGCGCGCCGCGCCCGACCCGCCCGCGTAGCTGGTAAAGCTGGGCCAAGCCGAACCAGTCCGCGCGATCCACGATGAGCGTATTGGCGTTGGGAATGTCCAGGCCGCTCTCGATGATGGACGTGGACACCAGCACATCGAAATCGCCGCGTGCGAAGGCGTTCATCACCACTTCCAGGCGTTGCTCGTCCATCTGGCCGTGCCCGACGACGATCTCGGCCTCTGGCACCAGGTCGCGCAGGCGGGCGGCGATGGTGTCAATGGTCTGGACGCGGTTATGCACGAAATAGACCTGCCCGCCGCGATCCAACTCGCGCAGGATGGCCTGGCGCACGAGTTTGGGGTTATACGTGCCAACGTGGGTGACGATGGGCAGCCGCTCCTCTGGCGGGGTCTGGATCATGCTGATGTCACGAATACCGGCCAGACTCATGTACAGCGTGCGCGGGATGGGCGTCGCGGTGAGGGTCAGCACATCCACCTCGGTGCGCAGGCTCTTGAGGTGTTCTTTGTGGGTGACGCCGAAGCGTTGCTCTTCGTCAATGATCAGCAGGCCCAGGTCTTTGAATCCCACATCTGGTTGAAGTAGCCGGTGCGTCCCGATGATGATGTCTATCTGGCCCTGGGCCAGCGCGTAGAGAATCTGGCGCTGCTCGGCGGGGCTGCGGAAGCGCGAGAGCATCTCCACATTGACCGGGAAGGGCAGCAAGCGGCGCGAGAACGTGGCGAGGTGTTGTTGGGCGAGCACGGTTGTCGGGACGAGCAGGGCCACCTGCCTGCCGTCCATCACCGCCTTGAAAGCTGCTCTGAGCGCCACTTCAGTCTTGCCATAGCCCACGTCACCGCAGATCAGGCGATCCATCGGCTGCGGGCGCTCCATGTCCGTTTTGACTTCGGAGAGCGCGCGCAGTTGGTCGTCCGTCTCCACGTAGGGGAACGACGCCTCTAGCTCGTGCTGCCAGGGCGTATCCGGGCTGAAGGCGTGCCCCTGCACCTGCGACCGGGCGGCGTAGAGTTCCAGCAGCTCGCGCGCGACTTCCTCGACAGCGTGACGCGCACCTTCCTTTGTGCGGTGCCAATCTTGCGTGCCCAGGCGATTGAGCAGGGGCGGGCGGTCGTCCGCGCCGACGTAACGCGAAATGCGGTCGGCCTGGTGGATGGGCACGTAGAGGAGATCGCTGCCCGCGTATTCGAGCACCAGGTATTCGCGCTCGCTCTCGTCCATCACCCGTTTTTGCAGGCCGGCGAAGCGCCCGATGCCGTGCTCGACGTGCACGACGTAATCGCCGACAGCGAGATCGGCGAAACCGGCTTCGGGGGGCAGAGCGCGCGGCTGCTTGCGGCGGCGCGGCTCTGGGCGACGCCAGCCAAAGATTTCGGCGTCGCTGAAGAGCAGCAGCCGCCTTGCTGCGCTCGTCAGAGTCCAGCCCTCGGTGAGCGTGCCCTCGACGAAGGTCAACGAGGGAGATGAGTCCGCTGTGGTGATGCGACTCTTGGGCGGGGCGTAGTCGTGCTGCTCGCCCCACAACTCGGCGACTCGCTGGGCTTGCTGGGTCACGACGATGACCTGCTCGTCCCGATCCAGCGCGCGGGCGATGTCGTCCAGCACGCTGCGCAGTTGACCGCCGTAACGCTGGCCTGGCGCGAAGCTGTCGCCGATGGCGAGCGAGTCGCCGGGCAATGCTTCGGCGGACGCGCCCAGGTGGAGCATCTGGCGGGTGGACAACTCGTCCTGAATCTCGGCCCAGGTAAGGTAAGGCAGCGGGCAGTCCGGGGGAAGCTGCCCGGCGCGCTCGCGGTCATAGCGCGTAGCGACGGCCTGCTCCTCCAATTCGTTCACGCTGTCCTCCAGCTCACCCCAGTCGTCCACGATGATCAGGGCGTTGTCGGGAAGGTAGTCGAAAAGGCTCGCCGGCTGGCTGTAGAGATACGGCGTGTAGAACTCCAGGTGCGGGAAGGCAATACCATCGGTCAGCAGGTCGCGGTCCGGGCGCGCCGAGGCAGCGTCGGCGTTTGCTTCGGGTTGGGCATCGAACCAGGTGGCCAATTGCTCGACGACGCGAGGCGCGTAGCGCGGCAGGGCTTCGCGGGCCGGAATGATCGTCATCTGAGCGATGCTCTCGGCGGAGCGCTGCGTCTGCGGGTTGAAGGTGCGCAGGCTCTCGATCTCGTCGCCGAAGAACTCAATGCGCACAGGCAGCGCCGCCGACGTGGGAAAAATATCTATGATTCCTCCCCGACGACTGAACGTGCCCGGCTCCACCACGACGCTGGCAGGCGTGTAGCCGAACTGGAGCCAGGTACGCAACAGGGCTTCCGGCTGGCTCTGCGTGCCCGCGCGCAAGACACGGGTTCCGGCGTGGAACTCGCGCACTGGCAGAGTCTTTTGCAGCAGAGCATGGGCCGAGGTGATGACGATGGGCGGCGGAGACTCGTCGCCGCGCTGCCCGATGGGTTTGGTAAGCGCGGCCAGCGTTTGCAGGCGGGTCTGGATGGTGCGCGTTGTCCAGGGGGCGCGCTCGTAGAACAGCGACGAGGGTTCGGCATAGCGCAGGATGGGCAGGTCGGACGACCAGACAGGAAGCTGCTCGGCCAGGTTGTGCGCGCGATCCACACGCCCGGTGAGGATCACGGTCGGGCGTTGCATGTCCTGGGCAAGACAGGCGACGACGAAGGGCCGCGCCGCGCGCAGCAAGTGCTGGTCGGGCACAGGCTGCCCGGCGCGTAGCCCAGCGAGCACCGACTGGTAGGCGCGCGTCCGGCGCAGGTGGATGAGCAGGCCGGTCAGGCTCAGTGTGCCATGCTCGCTGGCACGCTGCCGTTCTGTCTCAAGAGTCACGGTCATCTTCAGCAGCCGGAGAAGTGGGCACGGCAGGAGAGGTTGGCCTGGTGGCGCGTTGAGCGATCTCTTCGGGCGAGCCGTTGTAGCAGTTCATTGCCAGGTCAATGCCCTCGGTCAGCCACGTCTCGACGGCCAGGATTACGCGCTCGACAGCCCCCGCGATCTCTGCTTCGTCCGGCCCCTCGAAGGGCCGCAGGACGTAGCTGGCGGGGTCCATGAGCGTATCCGGGCGGCCAATGCCCACGCGAATACGCGGGAAGTCCTGCGTGCCCAGCCGTTGGATGATGTCAGTGACACCTTTGTGCCCGCCGGAGCCTCCTTTGGGGCGGATGCGCAGCGTGCCAACTGGCAGGTCGAGGTCGTCAAAGATGACCATCATCTGGGCGGGCGGAATCTGGTAGAACGCTGCCAGACCCTGCACGGCACTCCCGCTGAGGTTCATGTACGTTTGCGGCTTGGCCAGCAGCACACGGTGGCCCTGGATGCTCCCTAGCGCGATCTTGGCTTTTGACTTCTTCTTGTCCTCGAAGGCGAGGTTGTGGCGCGCCGCCAGGGCGTCCACGCAGCGGAAGCCAATATTGTGCCGGGTGTTCGCGTACTCCCGGCCAGGATTGCCCAACCCTACGATCAGAAACATGCCAGACATCTGCCCTGACTTCAAGAAATGCCGTTTGTTGATCATTCCTGGCTGGAGTCACGCACCGTCCCGCCAGCGATCCGGCGGCTGCCGGTCTGCCGCGTGCGGGGACGCGCGCAAACGGCGGCGCAGCAAGACGTAGCCAAGCATGAGCGCAAATCCCACAGCGACCAGGTAGAATCCCGCACAGAATGCATCGGCAATGCGCTCTGTGTTAAGCCGCGTAGTCGCCTTCTCCTCTTCTGGCAAGCTGCTGTCCCCAAGCGAGGTGGGTGCCGGAGGTTGCGCAAGACCTGCTGCCTCGCCGGACGCTGGAGCATTGCCGGGCGGCTGGAAGACCGGCGACGTGGGCGATGGGCCGGGCGAGGGTACCGGGCTGAGGGGGGCTACGTTGACAAGCGGGAGCGTAGGGACGGGCGTTGGCAGGCTGTTGGCGACGCGCAGATTCGACACGATGTACTCACCGGTGCGTTCATCATCCAGAAACACGCGCAGCCGCAGCCGGTAGAAACCGTCGGGCACCAGGTTCGTGTCCCAGGTACCCAGCACACCGTCGCGCACCTGCTGTTGCACGGGCGGCTGCACTGGTAGCCACAGCACGTCGGGATCGCTCAAGTCGTCGTATTCGAGGGTGTAACGGGCGAATCCCATCGGGTGCGCGGCGCTGCCCAGGACATTGACCAGCCCGAACAACTGCGCGCCGTCCGCCGGAAAGGTGATGGCGCTGAGTATCTGGTCAGGTGTCTGGGCCGCTATGCCTGCGAGCGTGGGCGGGGGCCACAGACATGCGGCAGCCCCTACCGCAGCCAGAAAAACGCCCAGCCGGTACCCGCGTTTCATCCCGCCCCCTGGGACTCGGACTTCGTGCAAGCCAACCTTGTGAGTCTAACAACCCCGATCTGAACACGCAAATAAGATCGGGGCTTGGGTGCGCGCAAAGGTTGTCAGCGATACGTGTGACGCTGGCAGTAGCCTCACCCCCAGTCTCGCTGTGCCCGGCAGGGGTGAGGCTAAGGAGCACGACCCTGTTGCCTGACAGGTTTTGCACGCACCCCTTGTTTGACACGGCGTGGCCGCCTGTGCGATAATCTGGCCATCGCGGTATGGCCCTGCTGCCAGGTGTTGCAGGGCTTGCCGCTGAAAATGCCATCTCAAACAGAAGGAGGTGGTGTCTATGAACGATGGTAGTTTGCAGTGGAGCGTTGTGACACCCCTCCTTCGGTTGAAGTAGTCGGTGTCACAGCGCTCAAGACCGGGGTCCCCGAACCTGTTTCGGGGACCTGCCTTTTACGGGAGATGTGAGGCAGCGGGCAAGCTATGACGCGGCTGCCGGTGGGCAAGATTCCCCATGATCTGCTGGCTGAGTTGTTGGCTGGCCTGCCAACAGCCGATCCGCGCGTGGTGTTGGGACCACAGGTCGGCGAGGACGCGGCGGTGATCGCGCTGCCTGACCGTTACCTGGTTGCCAAGACCGACCCGATCACCTTCGCCACCGATGAGATCGGCTGGTACGCAGTGCAGGTGTGCGCCAACGACATCGCCACCACCGGGGCCGCGCCGCTGTGGTTCCTGGCGACCCTGCTGCTCCCTGGCGGAAGTGCAACGGCAGACCTGGCGCGGGCCATCTTCGGGCAGATGGGCGCTGCGTGCCGCGATCTCGGCGTGGCGGTCGTCGGCGGGCACACCGAAGTGACTTATGGCCTCGACCGTCCGATTGTGGTGGGGTGCATGTTAGGCGAAGTCGCCCCGGAGCGGCTGGTGCGCACGGGCGGCGCGCAGCCCGGCGACGCGATCCTGCTCACCAAAGGTGCGCCGGTGGAGGCTGCCGCCATCATCGCGCGCGAAAAGCGCGACCAACTGGCGGGCCATTTTCCCGAAGACCTGCTCGACCGCGCCGCTGCGTTCCTGCACGCGCCCGGCGTCAGTGTGGTGCGCGATGCGGCAGTGGCAATGAGCGTAGGCGGCGTGACCGCTATGCACGACCCGACTGAGGGCGGAGTCGTGACGGCGCTGTGGGAGATGGCGGAGGCCAGCCGGTGCGGCGTAGAAGTGTCGCTGTATGGCGACGCTCAGCCCTGGCTGCCAGAGGCAGCAGCGCTATGCCGCTTCTTCGGGTTGGACCCGGCGTGCGCCATCGCCTCCGGCGCGCTGCTGCTCACAGTCACTCCTGCGTGCCTGCCGGCTATGTTGGACGCTTATGCGAGGGCGGGCATCCCTGCCTATCACCTGGGGCGCATGATCGCTGGGCCGGTCACCGTGTGCGACGCGACGCGCGGCATGTTGGCCCGCCCCCTGGTGGATGAGATTGCGCGTCTATTCTGACAATCGTCCCCTACAACACTGTTGCTTGGCAGAACATATTGGCCCTGTGTGCAGCTTCGCGGTACAATGCAACCCGTTGTCTTTTCGATGCCCCAAAGCGTCGAGTGACGGCAATGGCAGCCTGCACTAAATCAGTTGGAGCTACCTGCATCGGGTGACACTTTGGGCCGCTGCCCACCAGGAGGGGTACCGCAATATGTTCCAAATGGATATCGAGGTCTTCGAGCAAGTGATGATCTTCATCGTCCTTGCTATAGCCGGCCTAGCGCTCAGCTATGCGCTCTGGCTGCGGAACTACATCATGGCCGCTGACAAGGGCAATGCGGAGATGCAGCGTCACTGGGGGCATATTCGCGATGGCGCGAACGCCTACCTGCGCACGCAGCTCAAGACCGTGGTCGTGCTGATTGCCCTGCTGACCATAGCCATGTTTCTGAGTGTGTTTGTGGTCAGCCCAACCCCAGAGGCCAACGAGTACTTTGACGGGGATAAGGATAAGGCCCGGCTGGTCATTGCCATAGCGCGCGCGCTGGCCTTCGTGATGGGGTCGTCGTTCTCGGCGATGGTCGGCTTCTTCGGCATGAACATGGCCGTGCAGGGCAATGTGCGGGTTGCGGCGGCGGCGGAGCGCGGCGGGTACCAGGAAGCGCTGAAGATTGCCTACCGTTCGGGGACGATCACCGGGATGCTGACCGACGGGTTGGGTCTGTTGGGCGGCACGACCATCTTCATCATCTTCGGCAAGGCATCGCCGGACGTGCTGCTGGGCTTCGGCTTCGGCGGTACGCTGCTGGCGCTCTTCATGCGCGTGGGCGGCGGCATCTACACCAAAGCAGCCGACGTGGGTGCTGACCTGGTAGGTAAGGTCGAGGCCGGCATGGAAGAGGACGATCCGCGCAACGCGGCAGTGGTGGCTGACCTTGTTGGCGACAATGTGGGCGACTGCGCGGGCATGGCGGCGGACATCTTCGAGTCCTACGAAGTGACCATTGTGTCCAGCCTGATCCTGGGCCTGGCGCTGACTGCGCTCAATGGGGAGTTGTACTGGATTGTCCTGCCCCTGCTGGTGCGCGGCATTGGTGTGGTGAGTTCGATTGTCGGCACGTATGCGGTGTCGCTGTGGCACGTAGATGACGCCGAAGAGGCGATGTTCAAGAGCTACGAAGTGTCGAGCGGCATCACTATCGGTTCGACCTTCCTGCTGGCGTGGCTCTACGCCGGGCAGCTTTCGCTGGCGACTCTGGTGGCAGTGGGGGTGGGCCTGGCCGTGACCTTCAACCCGCTCACGTCGTATGCCACGAGCGCCAAGAGCAAGCGCGTGCAGACCATCGCATCTTCGACGCGCTTCGGGCCGGCTTCGGTCATTCTCGAAGGGTTGTCGTTGGGCTATCTGTCCAGCGTGTGGGCGCTGTTCGTCATTGTGGGCAGCCTGTCGGCGGCGATCCTTGTCTACAGCTTCGAGTTCCCCAACAATCTCAAGTTGCCGGTGGCGTTGATTGGCCTGGTGCTGGCCGCTATCCAGGTGGTGCGGGGTCGGATGCGCGGCCATATCGTTGAGGGCTTCTTCTCGGCGATGTGGATCATGGTGTTCGCCCTGTTCCTG
>JAGPFT010000098.1 GCA_018056405.1 Anaerolineae bacterium | reverse complement strand
GGGCTTCCTCCTTCCCCCCTGGCGGGGGAAGGACCGAAGATTGGGGGGGCAAGCACTGGGGCTGCCTGCCTGCCAAAGTCCATAACAGCCTCTAGAGCGTGGGATGCACTTTTCAACCCCTATCCCTCCGCCCCTTTCCCCGCAAGCAGGGAAAGGGGAGCAGCCCGTCTCTCCCCGCTGGCAGGGAGGGACCCCAGGGTAGGGTTCGGGTAATCGCAGGGCATTGCCGGCTGCCCGCTGCGCCAAGTCTAGGGAGTTCATAACACGCTCTAGCGTCAGCAGGTCAGCCCCACTTCGTGCGAGTCATTTAACGACACGGAAAAGGACAAGACCATGTACATCATCGGTGAGAATATTCATATCATTTCGCCCAGGGTCAAGGAGGCACTGGCCGCCAAAGACCGCGAGTTCTTCATGGACCTGGCCGTGCGCCAGGTCGAGGCGGGCGCGCAGGCCGTAGACCTCAACCTCGGCCCGCGCAAGAAAGACTGGGAAGAGGTCTTCCCCTGGATGGTCGAGACGGTCGAGGCGGTGGTGGACGTGCCGCTGGTCTTCGACAGCACCAACCTGCAGGGCATCGAGGCCGGACTGAAGAAAGTGACCAAAGCCCAACCGATCATCAACTCGACCTCGGCGGAGCCGGAGCGCCTGGAGAAAGTGCCGCTCGTCGCCAAGCAGTACAACGCCAAGCTGGTCGCCCTGACGATGGGCAGCAGCGGCATCCCGGTCAGCGCCGACGAGCGCGTCAACATCGCTGTCGAGCACCTCATCCCGCGCATGGTCGAGATTGACTTTCCCGTGCAAGACCTGATCATAGACCCGCTGGTGCTCACCGTCTCCGGCTGCCAGGAATACTGCCCGGAGTGCATTGAGGCGGTGCGCATGTTGCCTTACGTGTGGGACCCGGCCCCCCAGATTTCGGTCGGGCTGTCCAACGTCTCCAACGCCGTCCCACGCGAGGGCCGCCCGCTGATCAACCGCGTCTATTGCGCCATGCTGATGGGCGCCGGCCTGCAGATGATGATCGCCGACCCCTTCGACAAGGAACAAAACGAGGTCATCCGCATCATCGAGCAGCGCGACGAGAGCACGGCCCTGGGCCGCCTGTACCTCAAAATCCACGACCGGGTGCAGGCCATGGAACAGCCGCAGCTTGAGGACGTGGACATGAGCGACCCGGAGCAGGTAGCCATCTGGAAGACGGTACAGATTCTGCTCAACAAGGTCATCTACGCCGACAGCTATCTCCAGCAATAGACAGCGATGACCGCAGCGCGCAGCTCGCCGAATGTGAGTTTTCGATGACGAATAACTGAGATTCTGCACTGGGCTGCGCTCTATGCTATCCTCTATAATGGTGCGGGTGTCTGGCGACCGGCAGACACCATGAGTGGCACCGCTTGGTGCCAAAGGACAAGCTCTGATGCCCGGATTCACCCCTGTCCGACGTTGGCAGCCGCCCTTCTACCCCTTCAAGCGCGAGCCGTTGCACTGGCGTATGCTGGCCCGCCTCGAGCGCCTCGTCAAGGGGCCGATGTTCGGCTGCCGCATGTGCGGCAACTGTCTGCTGCAAGAAACCGCCTTCATCTGCTCGATGGAATGTCCTAAGGGCACGCGCAACGGCCCCTGCGGCGGTTCCACCGAGGATCACTGTTATGTAGACCCCACGCGCGCCTGCGTGTGGTACAAGATTTACGAGCGGTCGTTCAAGATGGGCCGCCAGGAAAAGCTGCTCGAAGTGCTGCCGCCCCTCGACTGGGACAAGGTTGGCACCGAGACCTGGGGCGATGTCTACTTCCAGGTGCGCAGGGTGGGCACGACCAAGTTTGTCGGCGGGATACTCTCGCGCGACCCGGCGAAGCGCGCCGCCAACTGGGATGCCGTCTTTCGCCCCGTCCGCCAGCCGGATTGGTGGCAGGGCGACGACAAATACCACCCGCCCGCCTACAGCGAGCCGGTCTCGGAGCTAGAGCGGCGGCTGCGCGCCGGAGAGTTCGTCGTCACGGCGGAAGTTGCGCCCCCGCTGAGCACGGCGACGGGCAAGCTCGGCCAGAACATTGACCTGGTGAAGCCTTACGTAGCCGCCGTCAACTTCACCGATAACCCCTCGGCGACGGCGCGCATGTCCAGCCTGGCCTGCAGCACTATCGCCCTGCAGCACGGGGCCGAGCCGGTCATGCAGATGCAGGGCCGCGACCGCACGCGGGCCACGCTGCAATCGGAGATGCTGGGGGCGAGCGCCCTGGGTGTGCGCAATGTGCTGGCGCTCTCCGGCGACAGCGGGCGCATGGGGCCGCCGCCGATGGGACGGCTGGACATCATTGATCTGGATTCGGTGCAGATGCTATGGGTGCTGCGCCGGATGCGCGACGAGGGCCACTACCTCGACGGGCGTCCGATCAAGTTCCCGCCCAAGATGTTCCTGGGCGCGGCGGCAGCGCCGTTCGCCTCGCGGCCCGAATTCCAGGCCTTGCGCGAGCACAAGAAGGTCAACGCCGGGGCGCAGTTCTTCCAGACCAACCTGGTCTACGACGCCGACGGCTTCGAGGTGTGGCTCAACGAGCTGGCCAAGCGGGACATCCTGGACAAGGTGTTCATTCTGGTGGGCGTCACACCGCTCAAGTCGCTGAAGATGGCCCAGTACATGCACCACGAGGTGCCGGGCGTGGTCATCCCGCAGCGGCTGATCAAGCGCCTGGAAGCGGCCGGCGACGGCGTGCAGGAAGAAGCGATCACCATCACCCTGGAGCTGATCGAGGCGATCAAGAGCAAGCAGGGCGTGCACGGCATTCACCTGATGGCCGTCGGCTGGGAGGAGATCGTCCCGCGCATCGTCACCGAAGCCGGGCTGCTGCCGCCGGACTTCGTGCCGCCCGAAGAGACGCCTGCCGAGGCGGTCGCCGGGTAGCGAATGGCCTTACCTCACCCCCACTCGGCACTGGCGCGCCTCGTTGCCCCCTCTCCGCCGGCGGAGAGGGGGCGAGCCGAGCGCAGCGAGGCTGGGGGTGAGGTAGAGAGCGGGCAAGACTTCCGAAGTCTCGCAGACTTCGGAAGTCTGAGGCAGGGGCGCGAAGCAGCGCCCCATGGTGTCTCGTAAAACCGTGCCGCTTCGTTGTGGCCAGGCAATGTAGACTGATCACCGAGAACCGAGGACTTCCCATGAAACTCGCCATCAGCGGCAAGGGGGGCGTGGGCAAGACGACGCTCGCCGCCCTGCTCGCCCAGGTCTACGCCGACGCCGGACGCGATGTGCTGGCCGTGGACGCCGATCCCGCGCCATGCCTGGCCGGGGCGCTCGGCTTCCCGCCCGAATTGCGCGCCCGCCTGCGCCCCATCGCCGAAATGGACGCACTGATCGAGGAGCGCACCGGGGCCAAGCCGGGCACCATCGGCGGCTTCTTCACCCTCAACCCGCGTGTGGACGACCTGCCGGAGCGCTTCAGCGTGACCCATCGCGGCGTGCGCCTGCTGGAGATGGGATCGGTAGACCTAGGCGGGTCGGGCTGCATCTGCCCGGAGAGCGCCATGCTCAAGACGCTTTTCACGCACCTGCTCTTCCGCAAAGACGACATCCTGATCTTCGACATGTACGCGGGCGTGGAGCATCTGGGCCGGGCGACGGTGGACTTCGTGGACGCGATGATCGTCGTCGTCGAACCGACACGGCGCAGCCTGAGCACTGCCACTCAGATCAAGAAGCTGGCGGCAGACATCGGCCTGACGCGGCTCTGGCTGGTCGGCAACAAGGTGCGCGACGAGGAAGAAGCCGCCTTCCTGGCCGCTGAGACGCCCGGCCTGCCCGTGCTGGGCACGCTGCCCGCTGACCTGGCCGTGCAGGAAGCCGACCGGCGCGGCATCGCCGTCTACGACTATGTGCCAGCCCTGCGCCAGGCCGCTGAGCGCATGGCCGCGACGCTGAGCGCGGAGATTGAACGCTGATGACGACGACCATCGCCCTGGCGGGCAAGGGTGGCGTGGGCAAGACGACCATCGCCGCCATGATCATCAAGTACCTGGCCCAGACGCAGCGCGGGGCTATCCTGGCCATTGACGCCGACCCCAGCAGCAACCTGAACATGGTCTTGGGGCTGGACCTGGAATGGACGGTGGGCGACATCCGCGAAGGCTTGCTGGATAAGGTCAAGGAGTCCCTGACGGCGGGCGGGGCGGCGATGGGCGCGCTGGACGGCGGCCTGACCAAGCGCGAGTACCTGGACTACGAGGTGCGCGCCGCGCTGTCGGAAGGATCGCGCTTCGACCTGATTGCCATGGGCCGCTCGGAAGGCCCCGGCTGCTACTGCGCCGTCAACCACAACCTGCGCGAAGTGGTGGACAGCATCAGCAAGAACTACCGCTACGTGGTCATTGACAACGAGGCGGGCATGGAGCACCTCAGCCGGCGCACCACGCGCGACGTGGAGGTGCTGCTCGTCGTCAGCGACGCCACGCAGCGCGGCATCGTCGCCGCCGAGCGCATCGCCGCCTTTCGCCACGAGCTGGACATCAACATCAACGCCGCCTACCTCATCCTCAACAATGTGCCCGGCGGGGTGATCCCCGCCCCGCTGCAGGCGCGCATCGCCCAGCTTGATGTGCCTCTGTTGGGCACAGTGCCGGGCGACGAGAAGCTGGTCGAGTTCGAGTTCAGCGGGCGTCCACTGGTCGAGCTAGGCGACGACTCGCCGGTCTACCAGGCGGTTGCGGCCATGATGAGGCGGATTCTGTAGAGGCTGCTATGAACTTTGGCAGGCGGGCAGCCCCAGCGCTTGCCCCTCATCCTCGGTCCTGACCCCGCAAGGAGGGAGGGGCCTAGCGGGTGTGCTTTTCTCCCTTCCCCCCTCGTGGGGGAAGGGAGCGGGGGATGGAGGGACAAAGGCAGGCGCACGAGTTCTCAAACGGCCTCTAAATGCTCGCCCGCTCAGCCGCCCCTGTTGGAGCCGTTGCGCCCGCTGGGGCTGCGCACTGATTGCAGCGGCGTGAATACGGGCGTGTCCGTGTGCGGATCGTGGGCAACAACGCCCTCCACCTGAAAGACCTCGCGCAGCACAGCTTCGGTCATCACCTCGGCGGGCGTCCCTGCCGCATAGACCACGCCATCGCGCAGGGCCACCAGACGGTGGCTGAAGCGGGCCGCTTGGTTGAGGTCGTGCAGCACCATGACGATGCTCAGGCCGGTCTCGGCGTTGAGCGATTGCAGCAGCACCATCACGTCAAGCTGGTGGCTGATGTCCAGGAAGGTTGTCGGCTCGTCGAGCAGCAGAATGCGCGGCTCCTGGGCCAGCGCCAGGGCGATCCACGCTCGCTGACGCTCCCCGCCGCTCAGCGTGGTCAGCCGGCGCTCGGCCAGGGTGCTCATGCTGGTGACAGCCAGCGCCCATTCGACTGCTTCGCGGTCTTGGCGGCTGGAGGCGCGCCACCACGCTTGGCGGGCGAAGCGCCCGCGTGCCACGAGATCGTGCACGGTGAGGTCTTCCGGCGCGGTGGGGTTCTGCGGCAGGATGGCCAGCGTTTGGGCGACCTTGCGCGTGGGCATCCGGTGAATCGCCTTGCCGTCCAGGTACACCGCGCCGCCTTGCGGACGCATCAAGCGGGCCAGCGTGCGCAGCACCGTGCTCTTGCCGGACCCGTTGGGACCGACCAGGGTGACGATCTCGCCCTGGGCGACGGTTAGCATCAAGTCGTGCACGACGGCAGCGCCGCGCCGGTAGCCGAGCGTCAGATGATCAGCGGTGAGGGTGGGCATGGACGGTCCTCTTGCTCTAGAGTGATCAGTGATCGGTTTTCAGTTCTCAGTGGTCAGACGCAATGGTAAATATCCGGCGACAGCCGAAAGGCGCGCCCTGATCACTGACAACTGACAACTGATCACCGATCACTACCTCACCACTGCGTCCGGCGAGCACGCACCAGCCACAGAAAGAGCGGCCCACCGATCAGCGCGGTGATGATCCCTACTGGAAACTCAATGTTCTTCAGGTCGAACAGCGCCGGGAAAGTCACCCGCGCCGCCGTATCTGCCCCTACCAGCAGCGCCGCACCCAACAGTGCGCACGCCGGCAGCAGGAAGCGAAAGTCCGACCCGACCAGCCGCCGGGCCACGAACGGCACCAACAGCCCGACGAAAGCGATCAACCCGGCGACGGCAACCGCGCTGCCCGCCAGCACAGCGGCGACGGCGCTCATCAGGAAGCGCGTCCATTCGACGTGCAGGCCCAACCCCTGGGCCATTTCATCGCCCAGAGCCAGGATATTGGCGCGCCGGGCGAGTAGCATCGCCAGGATGAAGCCGGCGATGCTGTAGGGGACGATCAGATGGTACTCGCGCCAGCCCACTGTGTACAGCCCACCGACCAGCCATTGGAAGATGATCTGCCCGCCGCCCTGCACGGACATGACGACAACCGTCGTGGTCAGCGCGCTCATCATCGCCGTCAGCGCGACGCCGGCCAGGGCCAGGCGTGTCGTGGTGACGCCGGAGCCGTCCCAGGCGATGGCGTAGACGATCAACGCGCCGATCAGCGAGCCGATGAAGGCCACGACCGGCACGGCGTCCGGCGGGAAACCCTCGATGCGCAGCGACGTAGCCGCCGCCGCAAACCCACCCCCGGCGGACACGCCCAGGATGTAGGGGTCGCCGAGCGGCGAGCGCACCACGCCTTGCAGCAGCGCGCCCGCTACGGCCAGGTTCAGGCCCACCAGCGCCCCGGCCAGCGCGCGCGGCAGGCGCACTTCGTGGACGATCAGGGCGACGGACTTCTTGACGCTCTCGCGGTCTTGCAGCGCCTGGATCACCTCGTCCGGGGCAATGGACTGCGAACCGCTGCCCAGCGCCAAGATCAACGCCCCAAGCAGCAGCAGGCTGCTCAGGGCGATGACTGTCAGACGGACGATCAAGCGCCGGCGCGAGAGGTCCAGCGCGTGAGAAGATGAGGCCGGAGTCGCCGCCTCCGCGCGCACTTACTCCATCCCTTCGCCGTAGAAGATGTCCAACAACTGGGCCATTGCCTCGATGAAGCGCGGGCCGGGCGATTCGACGAACAGGCGGTTGTCCAGTTCGATCACGCGCGCATTCTGGAAAGCCGACAGCGACGACCAGATGGGGTCGCTGGCCATCGTCTCTGGCATGGGCGTTGGCGCGCCGCGCGTCACGGTGAACACGAAGTCCGGGTCGGCATCCACGATTGCCTCGACGCTGAGTTGAGCGTAACCAGGGAACGGCCCGGCGTCGGCTTCGCTGTCAGCGATGTTGGTCGCGCCCAGACGCTTAGCCATGTCGCCGAAGTAGGTGGTGGACTTGCCGTAGTTGGGCACGTCGAGCGTGCCGACGATGAAGACGATGCTCGGCCCTTCGTGCGACGTGCCGATCTTGTCGGCCAGGGCCAGGTAGCCGTCATAGGCGCGGGCCAGGTACTCGGCTTCGGTGTCGTGCCAGGTCGCCTGACCGAGCAGACGCACATTCTGCGGCACGTCGTTTGCCGTCATGGTCATGACCATGATCGTCGGCGCGATGGCCTCCATCTTGTCCAGGATGCTCATGTTGAGCTGGGCGTTGCCGATGATCAGGTCTGGCTCCAGGGCGGCCAGCGTCTCCAGGTTGGGCTGGTATCCGGTGCCGACGTTGGGCAGGCTGGCCGCTTCGGGCGGATAGTCCATGCCCGCCGTGACGCCCACCGGCTTCACGCCGATGGCGAAGAGCATCTCGCTGATCGAGGCGCTCATGCCGACGATACGCTGCGGCGGCGTTTCGAGTGTCACCTGGCGGCCCACAAAGTCTACAATCGTGCGTGGCTCACCCCCCTCCTGAGCGGAAGCGAGCGGCACACCCAGCACGGCGATCAGCGCCAGCGCCAGCAGCGCGGCCATTACACGGCGCACGGAGGTTGCAGATAGCATCTTCGTTGTTCTCCTTTTGCCTAATCCTATGCTGAAGACAATTCCGGCCAATTCTGGCGGATAGGGCCAGATTATAGCCGGGCGTAGTGCGCCTGACAACGTGAAAATCTCAATAATTCTTAGTCAATTTATATAGATTAAGGAAGTTTTCAGGTGGTGTATCTTATTTCTAGGACAAAACATCACCGCAGAGGCCCAGAGGACACCAGGGTGCACGAACAACCTGTTGCCAGGGGAGTTCAGAAATGCTCGCTGAACGCCTCCCCCTCAATCCCCCTTCCAGCGAAGCTGTCAGGGGCGGACAGGCATTGAGGTGGGGGTGTAGTCTGGAGTGGCTCGTCACTTGACCTCACCCCCGCTCGGCGCTGACGCGCCTCGCCGCCCCCTCTCCACGTTGGAGAGGGGGAAAGGCCGAGCGCCGCGAGGCCAGGGGGTGAGGTTGATCGGTCGCCCTCTCAATGCTTCTCACGCTGCTGTC
>JAGPFT010000097.1 GCA_018056405.1 Anaerolineae bacterium | reverse complement strand
CGCACCATCTTCGAGACGACGCTGCCGGCGGAAGGTGGCGCGACCCAGGTGGCCATGCTGGACTTGAACGGATTCATCCTGGAGCTATACCAGGTGGCGGGCGCGGATCGGGCGGAGATCGCGGCGCGGGGCGACGGGCACGTGGATCACCTGGCGCTCAACGTGGCCGACATCGAAGGGGCGTGGGCGGCGGCGCGCGCCGCCGGGCTGACCCCGCTCGAAGAGGCGCCGGTCTTCCTGCCGTTCTGGGACAAGGGCTGCGAGTATTTCACGGTGCGCGGGCCGGACGGCGAGAAGGTCGAGTTCAACCAGATTTTGGACTGATTGAGCAGGCTGCTTGCGAAGGGGACACCCATGAAAAGATACATTATCGCCCATGACCTGGGCACGACCGGCAACAAAGCGACCCTGTACGACGCCGACGGCGCGCTGGTCGGCAGCGCCTTCTATGGCTACGACACCGAGTTCGCCCACACCGGTTGGGCGGAGCAAAACCCGGAAGACTGGTGGCGCGCCGTGTGCGCGTCCACGCAGGAATTGCTGCGCCAGACGAAAGCTCGCCCGGCGGATGTGGCCGCGGTGACCTTCAGCGGGCAGATGATGGGGGCGGTGCCGCTTGACCGCGCGGCGCGCCCGCTGCGCAACGCCATCATCTGGGCGGATCAGCGCGCCGTGCCGCAGGAACGCTGGCTCGGCGAGCGGATTGACCCGGCGGCGGTGTACCGCATCACCGGGCACCGCCTCAGCGCATCATACTCGCTGTGCAAGATTCTGTGGCTGCGCGACAACCAGCCGGACGTGTACCAGGCGACGTACAAGTTCGTGCACGCCAAGGATGCCATCGTCGCCCGCCTGACCGGCAACTTCGTCACCGAGCCGACCGACGCCTCCGGCATGAACCTCTACGACCTGGACGCCTGGGATTGGTCGGGGCGGATCATCGAGGCCGCCGGGCTGGACGCCGACAAGCTGCCCGCGCTGCGCCGCTCGATTGACGTGGTGGGTGAGGTGCTGCCCCAGGTTGCCGAGGAAGTCGGGCTGCCCGCCGGGACGCCGGTGGTCATCGGTGGCGGCGACGGCATGTGCGCGGCGGCGGGCGCGGGCGTGGTGGGCGAGGGCGCGGCCTACAACTACGTCGGCTCCTCCTCGTGGATCGCCCTGGCGACGCGCCAGCCCATCTACGACGCGGGCTACCGCACCTTCACCTGGGCGCACCTGGTGCCCGGCATGTACAGCCCGTGCGGGACGATGCAGATGGCTGGCGGCTCGTACCAGTGGACGCGCGACCAACTTGCTCCGTTGGAGCGCGAGGCGGCGAGCGCGCTCGGCCTCAGCGCCTACGAATTGATGAACCTCAGCGCGCAGAAGTCCCCGCCCGGCGCGAACGGCCTGGTCTTTCTGCCGTATCTGCTCGGCGAGCGCAGCCCGCGCTGGAACCCGCGCGCACGCGGTGCGTTCATCGGCCTGACCGTGCGCCACACGCGCGGCGACATGGTGCGCGCCGTGCTGGAAGGCGTGACCATGAACCTGCGCGTCATCCTGGAGGCGTTCACGTCGCAGGGGGCGCGCATTGATGCCATGCGCGTCATCGGCGGCGGGGCGCGCGGGCGCTTCTGGAACCAGCTCATGGCCGACATCTACGGCGTGCCGGTGCAACGCCTGGCCATCCTGGAGGAGGCGACTTCGATGGGCGCGGCCCTGGCCGGCGGCATCGGCGTGGGGCTGTACAAGGACTTCGGCATGAGCCAGACGATGAACGCCATCGCCGAGACCTTCCAGCCCGACCCGGCAGCGCAGGCGGCCTACGCCAGAGTCTTCCCGATCTTCGAGGCGGCCTATCACGCGCTGCTGCCGATATACGACCAGATCGCCGAGGCGGGGCTGTGAGTGACGCTTTACCTCACCCCCAGCCTCGCTGCGCTCGGCCTGCCCCCTCTCCACGTTGGAGAGGGGGCAACGAGGCGCGTCAGCGCCGAGTGGGGGTGAGGTTGTCAAACGGCCCTGAACCCTCTGCGGGAAGGAAAGCCAGGGATGAGCGATAGTCTTTTGGCCGGGGCGCTGATCCAGACAGTGAGCGGGCCGCTGCCCGCCGCCGACGTGGGGCTGGCCGATGGGCACGCCCACGTCTGGATTCAGCCGCCGGACGGCACAGACCCGGCAGCGCGGCTCGATCTGCACGACGAAGCGGCCATCCGCGCCGAGCTAAGCGACTTTCGCGCGGCGGGCGGGACGCTGCTGGTGGACTGCCAGCCGGGCGAGGCCGGGCGCGACGCGCGGGCGCTGGCCCACCTCTCCGCCGCGACGGGGGTGCGCATCACTGCCACGACCGGCTTTCACCAGCAGAAGTACTACCCGCCCGGCTGCTGGCTGTGGTCGGCTTCTGCGGAGGACGCCGCCGCCTACTTCGTCGAGGAGCTGACCATCGGGACGCGAGAGTCCGGCGGGACGGTGCGCGCGGCGACGATCAAGATCGGCTACGAGGGCGTCATCGAGGGGCAGACGCGCGCCCTGATGGAGGCCGCCGCCGCAGCGTCGCGGCAGACGGGCGCGCTGATCCTGTTCCACACCGAGCGCGGGGCCAACGTCGAGGCGTTGCTGCCGTTCTTCGCCAGGCAGGGCGTGCCGGCGGAGCGGCTGTACCTTTGCCATGTAGACAAGCGGCCCGATGGGGGCCTGCACCGCGAGCTGGCCCAGGCGGGCGCGCTGCTCGGCTACGATACCTTCGCCCGCCCCAGGTACGACCCGGAGCGCACGACCTGGCCGCTGCTGGCTGCGCTGGTCGGCGAGGGCCTGGGCGGGCACATTGCCGTCTGCCTGGACATGGCTCTGGCCGGGATGTGGCGGCACTATGGTGGCGGGCCGGGGTTGCTGTTCCTGGCGGAGCAGATCGTGCCGCGCCTGCGCGCGCTGGGTCTGCCCGCTGCCACTATCCGCGACCTCACGGGAGGCAACATTGCCCGGCGACTCGTCTGGCGCGCTCCGGGCGCAGAGGAGAGGCCATGACCGATCAAGCCCACGTCCTTGTCCCGCGCCGCGTGCCGACGATGTACTTCATCGGCGTGACCACGCGCCAGTCGTCCATTATGAAGGTGTTTCCCCGGTGGTCGGACGTGCTGGGGCTGGGCGCGGAGATTGATGGCTACGACGCGCCGCTCCACGCCCCGCCGGAGCACTACCGGGCCATCGTCGAGCACATCAAGCACGATCCGCTCTCGATGGGCGCGCTGGTCACAACGCACAAGATAGACCTGCTGGAGGCGACGCGCGACCTGTTCGACTACCTGGACCCCTACGCCGAGCTTTGCGGCGAGATTTCGTGCATCTCCAAGCGCGATGGGATGCTGCGTGGTCACGCCAAAGACCCGATCACCTCCGGGCTGGCCTGGGAAGCGTTTGTCGAGCCGGGTTATTGGGGGCGCAGCGGCGGGCACGTGCTCTGCCTGGGTGCGGGCGGTTCGGCAGTGGCCATCACCGTCTACCTGGCCGAGCGCCCCGACGCTGCCGACCGCCCGGCCCGCTTCATCGCCGTCAACCGCAGCCAGCCGCGCCTGGACGCGCTGCGCAAGATTCACAGCCGGATCAAAACCGACATCGCCTTCGAGTATGTGGTCAACGAAGACCCGCGCACCAACGACGCGCTGATGGCCGCCCTTCCGCCCGGCTCGATGGTCATCAACGCGACGGGCATGGGCAAGGATCGCCCCGGCTCGCCGATCACCGACGAGGGCTTGTTCCCGCTGAACGGCATCGCCTGGGAACTGAACTATCGCGGCGCGCTGGACTTTATGCACCAGGCGTTGCGCCAGCGCGAGTCGCGCGGGGTGAAGGTGGAAGATGGGTGGGTGTACTTCCTGCACGGCTGGAGCCAGGTGGTCGCCGAGGTCTTCGACGTGACGCTGACCCCGGTCCTGTTCGCCGAACTGGATCGCGCCGCAGCACCGATCCGTTCCTAGAGGCCGCTGGAGAAGTCTTGTGCTGGTCTTTGCCCCCATCCCTGGCCCTTCCCCCACGAGGGGGGAAGGGGCGGACAGACAGTGAGATTGGTGTGTAGTCTGGAGTGGCCCTTTACTTTACCTCACCCCCGCTCGGCGCTCACGCGCCTCGCCGCCCCCTCTCCGTTGACGGAGAGGGGGAAAGGCCGAGCGGGGCGAGGCCAGGGGGTGAGGTTAAGCGGGCGCCATCTCAATGCTTCTCATGGTGCTGTCCACCCCTGAACCCACGAGGGAGGAAGGGAGAAGAGCACGCACTCCAGGCCCTTCCCTCCTTGTGGGGAGGGGTTTGGGGTGGGGGCAAACAGCCTCTCCAGGGCCTCTCAAGCTTAGCTGCATCACACGAGTGAGGAGAGAGAAAAATCATGGCTCGTTTTGATCGCCTGACTGTGCTCAACACGGTGCTGGACGATGGGCTGGTGCCGCTGTTCTATCACAGCGACCTGGAGACGGCCAAGAAGGTCGCCGGGGCGTTGGTTGCCGGCGGCGGGCGCGTGCTGGAGTTCACCAATCGCGGCGACTTCGCCATCGAGGTCTTCAGCCCGCTGATCAAACACTGCGCCCAGGCACACCCGTCGCTGATCATCGGCGTCGGCTCGGTGGAAGACGCGCCGACGGCGGCCATGTACATCGCGCACGGCGCGAACTTCGTCGTCGGGCCGAACTTCAACGAGGAAGTCGCCCGGCTGTGCAACCGGCGCAAGATCGCCTACATCCCCGGCTGCGGGACGGTCAACGAGATCAGCCGCGCCGAGGAGTGGGGCGCGGAGATCGTCAAGGCGTTCCCCGGCACGGCGGTGGGCGGGCCGGGCTTCATCAAGGACGTGCGCGGGCCGCGCCCCTGGTCGCGCATCATGCCGACCGGCGGCGTCAGCCCGGACGAAGCCAACCTGCGCGGCTGGTTCTCCGCCGGGGCTGCCTGCGTGGGCATGGGCAGCCAACTGGTGCGCAACGAGTGGGTGAAGGCGGGCGACTTCGACGCCATCGCCGAGACTGTCAGGCGGACGCTGGCCTTGATCCGCCAGATTCGTGCAGAAGTGTAGTAAGGGTAGAGGGGACTGATGACTGACCTGAAACACCTGGTTGAGCAGGCCAAGCAGAGTGAGCTATTCACCGCGCCGCGCCTGGAAGCCGATCTCGCCGCGTTCCTAGCCGAGCAAGGCGCGGCGATCAAGGCCCTGGCCGCCGAGGCCGTGGCGGGCGGGGTGAAGCACATCTACTTCGTCGGCAGCGGCGGGTCGTGGGCCAACATGTATTCCGGCGCGTACCTGATGAGCCGCTTCACCAGCATCCCCGCCGACGCCCTGACCGGCTACGAGCTGATCTGGCGCGATCCCCTCCGGCTGGGGCCGGACTCGTGGGTCTTCCTGACGACCTATTCCGGCAACACGGAAGATACCGTCGCCGCGCTGCGCCACGCCAAGAGCAAGGGCGCGCGCACCATCGCCATTGCCAGGCGGCGCGAGAGCACGGTCAAGCGCGAGGCTGACGTGCTGCTTGACTACGATTCGACGGCGCTCTACATCCTGCCGCTGGCAACGGTATACCTCTTCGCGCTGGAAGTGGCACGCCTGCAGGGGAACACAGCGGTCGCCCCGATCATCGAGGGACTGCTGGCCCTGCCGCCCGTCCTGGGCCGCGTTTACCGCGAGAGCGAGGCGCGCGCCGCCTCCCTCAGCGAGCAGTTCGCCGACTCGACACTGCTTTACACGGTCGCCGCCGGGCCGCTCTACGGCCTGGCCTACAAGTTCGCCCTGACCGTGTTCATGGAGAATATCCGTATTCACGGCTCGGTGATCGCCAGCGACGAGTTCCGCCAGGGGCCGGTTGAGGCGCTCGACCGCCAGGGGATGGATATGGTCTTCCTGCTGGGCACGGACGAGTCGCGGGCCATGACGCAGCGCGTGCTGGACATGGTGCGCGCGCGCCCGAACGTGCGCACCATCGTCTACGATATGGCCGACTACCCGGATGTGCACCCGCTGCTGGCCCCGTTCGTGCTGCTCATCCCGCTGCAATGGTTTGTGGTCTATGCGGCGCTGCGGGCGGGCATTCACGACCTGGACGAGCGCGTGTTCATGGGGCGCGGCGTGCTGGCGACGGGCGGGGCGACCTGGCCGTAAAGAGCGATGGTTGGTGATTGGTTGTTGGTTGTCAGTGATCGGTTTTCAGTGGCCAGTCAACCGTGAGCGCGAGAAGAGAGACTTCCGAAGTCTTCGGAGACTTCGGAAGTCTGCTTTCTGGCACCTGGGTATGCGGAGCGCAGTAGAGTGTCACCCCTACGGGCATTCGCTGGAACCGGTCGGGGCGTATCGTATCCGTGCCTCACCCCCTACATCCCCCTCTCCAGCCGAGCTAGAGAGGGGGACTTTGGTCGGCTGGTGGCACTTTCCCCCTCCCTGGCTCTGCCGGGGAGGGGGTCAGGGGGAGAGGCCCTACGGGCTGACCACGCCGATGGTCAGCAGGATGTTGGCGTAGAGCCGCTGCTCGCCGGTGGCGATGACTAGGCACACGTCGCGGTCGAAACACTTGTCGTAGAACCGCTGGCGCTCGGTCGCAGTCAGCGTCAGGCCGGGCAGCAGCCGGCGGAAGTCCGTGTAGATGTCCGGCTCCGCGCCACTGTCGGTGACCATCACGTCGGCGGCCTCCACCGGAATGGCCGTCAGCAGCACCTCCAGCACGTCGGTGACGGTGAGCAGGCCAGGGGCCAGGTTGAGGTAGACGCGCCGTGCCGCCGGGTTGGCCCGCGTGCTGAAGGGGTAGTTGCCGTCGGCGATGAGCACCTTGCCGCCGTGACCGCTCCCACCGAGCGCTCCTAGAATCTCCGGGTGCAGCAGTTTGGACTTGAGCATGGGGAATTCTCCTCAGCGATTTTCGGGACACAGAAATATATCACAAGCGGCCAGGCTGGTTGACCTCACCCCCACTCGGCGCTGGCGCGCCTCGTTGCCCCCTCTCCATGCATGGAGAGGGGGCGGACCGAGCGGAGCGAGGCCGGGGGTGAGGTAAACTATCGGATTTCGCGGAATTCTCCTGAGATCACTTCCGCCAGACTACGCACCGTCGCGCTTGCGCGTGTAGCGGCTGATGAAGCTGTAAGGCGAGGGCAGCCCGATGGCGCTGGCCTCGTCGAGCCGGGCCAGTTCTTCAGGGGTCAGCCGCCAACCGACGCAACCCAGATTCTGCTCAAGCTGCTCTGGGGTGCGCGCGCCGAAGATCGGCGCGGTGACGCCCGGCTGGCACAGCACCCAGTTGAGCGCGATCTGGGCGGGAGTTTTGCCGCGCGTCTTGCTGATCGCCCACAGCGCGTCAATGATCTGCCAGGTGCGCTCCGTCTCGCGCTGTTCGGGCAGGTCATCCCAGCGGTCGGCGCGCCCCACACGGCTGTCGGCGGGTGGAGCGGCGTCGCGGCGGTACTTGCCGGAGAGCCAGCCGCCGCCCAGCGGCGACCAGGCGATGAAGCCGACGCCCTGCTCGCGGCACAGCGGCAGCAATTCCCATTCGGGGCTGCGCACGAGCAGGCTGTACTCCGGCTGCAAGCAGTCGAAGCGCGCCCAGCCGCGCATCTCGCTGAGCATGAGCGCGCGCATGAGCTGCGATGGGCTGTAGTTCGACGCGCCGATGTAGCGCACTTTGCCGGCGCGCACCAGGTCGTCGAGCGCGTGCAGCGTCTCGTCGAGCGGGGTGGAGGCGTCCCAGCAGTGCATCTGGTACAGGTCAATGTAGTCGGTCTTCAGGCGGCGCAGGCTGCCCTCGACCTGAGTGAAAATATGCTTGCGCGTCAGGCCGGTGTCGTTGGGGCCGTCGCCCACTGGAAAGAAGACTTTAGTGGCGATGACCAGCCGCGAGCGGTCTGGTTGCAGGCTGAGCCAGTTACCGAGCATGGTCTCGGATTGGCCCTCGTTGTAGGTGTTCGAGGTGTCGAGAAAGTTGCCGCCGGCGTCCACGAACATGCTGGCCATGCGGTGTGCTGTTGGCTCGTCAGCGCCCCAGCCGAAGGTCTGCGTGCCCATGCACAATTCGGACACTTTCAGGCCGGTCCGTCCCAAGAAACGATAGTCCATACCCTTCCTCCTCAAAGCAGTTGCCGGTTATGCGTTGGGCGTGCTGACGGGCGATTATACCCGCAGCCGGGCCAGCGGTCACGCGGGGGGTGTGCAGCGGGGTGCATTCGCTTTTTGGGGCAGTGATCTTGAGCCGCTGAGATGACGAGGGCGCGGAGGGGAAAGTCGGAAAAGCTCTGAGGCTTTCTCTGCGACCCCTGCGTGCTCTGGGATGGACCGGTTGAGAAGCCCGCTGCGCGGGTTTACCTCACCCCTCAATCCCCTCTCCACACGCGGAGAGGGGACTGAGCCAGATACTTACTCCCCCTCTCCGTATATGGAGAGGGGGCC
>JAGPFT010000096.1 GCA_018056405.1 Anaerolineae bacterium | reverse complement strand
CCTCCGCGCAGCGCGGAGGAAGGGGATGGGGGGCGCTTGTGGGTAACACATAGCCGTCAACGGAGAGGGGGAAAGGCCGAGCGCGCGGAGTTCATAGCACGCGCTAGAGCAGGTCGTCGGGGTCAGTCCGCTGGGCGTAGGCGAAGCCTTCGATGAAGCCACGCGCCCGCTCGGTATGCGGGTAGCGGGCCAGGTAAGCCCAGAAGTCGGCGCTGTGGTTGGGGTGGCGGCGGTGCGCCAATTCGTGGGCAATCACGTAATCCACCACGTAGTCCGGCCACTCTCTGATGCGGTCGCTAATGCGGATGACGCCATCGGTGCTACCGCCATGAGTGCAGCTTCCCAGGCGGTGCTCCATGGTGTCCACCCAGCGGATCGAGTGCCAACGCAATTCCCCGGCGAAGTACGCGCCGTTGATCCGGCGAGCGCGGCGTTCCAGATCGACATCATTGAGATGGCGGGCGCGCTTGCGCTGCTTGAGCACGCGGGCGATCACTTTGTCGAGCAGCTCATCAAGCTGCTTGCGCGGCAGTGCTGCCGGCGCACGCACCTGGATCGTCTCCCCGCTCAGCGTCCAGCGGACTGACGTGCGCAACCGCCGGTCGCGGACGACTTCAACCGTGAGCGTGTGCGGCCCATCGGCAACGTGGCGGATAATCTCCGGCTTGGCGGAGGGGGGGAGGCGAGTCATGGCGTGGCGATAGGCTGCACTGGCGCGGCCAGAAGGATCACAGCGCCGTCCCGAAATGGAACGGCGTCGTATTCTGAGTACAAAACGAGACCCTGCGCCAACTGCTAACCGGCGCGGATCGTGTCGAACAGGTGGCGCGTCTCTTTGCTGGGCGCGATCTTGAACATGCGGGCCAGCGTGCGCTCCAACTGGCGGTACTGAGCCACTGCATCGCCAATACGCCCCTGCTGCTGGTAGATCATCATCACATCGCGGTGCACGTCTTCCCAATCGGGCTTTTCGCGTAGAGCGCGCAGCAGGTAGCCAAGCGCCTGATCCATCTCACCCCGTCCGCGATGGTAGCGGCCCAGCCCGATCAACGCCTGGGCATATTTGCTCTGCAATTCCTGGCGGCGCTGTTCCACCCAGGGCATGGTGATCGTGGGCAGGAAGGGCGAGCGGTAAAGCTGGACAGCCTTGTACCACAAGGCGGGGGCATCGGTCTCGAACTCGATGGTGGCGTTAATGGCCTGCTCGAACAGGCTCGCGTCGTAGTGGATATTCAGCTTCGGCGAGGGAACATAGAAGCCAGATTGATAACTGGTCAGTTCGTGGCCCAGTCGCTCGGAGATTTTGCGCTTGGTGACGTGAAAGACATTCGTCGCCTCCTTGACCGACATCTTAGGCCAGAAAACGCTGAAAATCTCGTCGCGCGTGACCATCGGATGATCTACGAAGAAGTAGAACAGGTGCTTGGGCAGCGAGCCTTCCCAACTGGTGACCGGACGCCCATCCATGTACACATGCCCGCCGGACAGGGCGAAGACCTCAAGCTGACTGCGCCCCGGCTCGTCGCCGAAGATGCCCCCGGAGATGGCCCGGTCGTTGCCCACTACCCCGGCCTGACCGGCATGGAGCAGATCGTTCCAGGGCTGCACGCCGAGCAACCGCGCGTTGATCACGATCTGCACCTGGTCTGGCAGCTTGCCGGCCAGAGCGCGGAAGAACCGGTCGGCATCCGCGTCGAAGGTCAGGTTATCGAACTGATCGAGCAGCAGCAGCACCTTGTCACGCCGCATCGCGGCCAGGTCTGCGGCCAGGGCGCTGGCCAGGTCTTCGGGAGTGGCCCTGGCATCGAGCGCAGCGCGCGTCTGATCGCCGAGGGATGCCCCAGAGGCCAGGTCAGCGGTCATGTGCCGCAGCCAGGCCGACAAGGAGGAATCGTCTGCGCTAAGCGCATAATAGACAACCTCATGCGCATAGACACTGAGCAACATAGCTACCAGCGCGGTGCGGCTGCGATGCCGGGGGTAGATCAAGAGGAACGGCTTATCGCGGAGCTTTTGCTCAAAGAGCGGGTAGGTTGTCTCAGTGACGTATTCCAGTAGTGCGGGCATGGATCGGTCCCTTCCTTCGCCTGGTGCCTGGCAAACAGCAAGCGCCCTAACCGGTCGCAGGGCAACAAAATATGACAGTCATGCTCTCTGCGCGCACACTCCCCACCCCCGGATTACTTGGCATCCATACAGGATGAGGCGTCTTTGCGGAGCGTTAGAAAACTTCTCTAGATAATTATGACAGCATAATAGGTCTTGTGTCAATTATGATACACTTTAACCGAAACAAATGTCAGTTTCCCCCTGCTTACCCTCACCCTTATTTCCCGCAAGCCGGAGCAGCAACTAGCCAGGTGTGTGCAAAGGTTGTCAGTGATACGTGTGACGCTGGCCGTAGCCTCACCCCCAGCCTCGCCCCGCTCGGCTTGCCCCCTCTCCACGACGTGGAGAGGGGGCGGCGAGGCGCGCCAGCGCCGAGCAGGGGTGAGGCTAAGAGGCCGTCTGAGAAGTCCCGCACCGGCGTTTGCCCCTCCCATCCCCAGGCCCCTCCCCCTTGTGGGTTCAGGGGCGGACAGCAGCGTGAGAAGCATTGAGAGGGCGACCGATCAGCCTCACCCCCTGGCCTCGCCCTGCTCGGCTTGCCCCCTCTCCACGTCGTGGAGAGGGGGCGGCGAGGCGCGCCAGCGCCGAGCAGGGGTGAGGCTAAGGAGCGCGACCCTGTTGCCTGACAGGTTTTGCACGCACTCAACTATCCCCGGCCCTGTGAAACCGCTATAATCCTGGCACGCTCCGACTCGGCAAGCAAGGTGTGTGGAGAGACGCCCTCATGGTATCCCGTAAAACGCTCGTGTTCCTGCTGGTGGGGGGGCTGCTCGCCCTGTCCGCGTGCGCCTCCTCCAACGATGAGGGCGATTTTGTCATGCCTACGCTGGCCAGCCTGGAAACCATCCCCACGGCAATTTTCCTGACCGAAAATGCCCCACCTCCCGGCTTTGCGACGCTGGCGCTCGATCCCATCGAACGCGGCCTGGCAGCCCACCCTGGGTGGACCTACACCCTCACTGGCAGCTTCGAGGGCACGTTCGACGCGACGGGCGAGCCGGCGGCGGGGACGATCAGCGTCCAGGTGCAGGGCAATGAGCCAGGCCAGACGCGGCGCGTGGTGCTGGAGATCGAAGGGCGCGCTTTCCTCCCCGGCGAAGCCCTGCTGCGCCTGGAAGGGGTGCGTTTCAGCAACGACTACTATACAGTGGATGTGCACGGCGTGTGTACCACGAATGGCGACGGGCAACCTGGGGGAGCAGCCATCGCCGATCTGTCGGCGGGACAGGTCATCGGCGGCGTGGCGCAGGCTATGCCCACCGGTCACCGCCAGACGCTCGACGGGCTGCCCGCCTGGCAATATACGTTCGCCTCCGCCGATGCCCGCCTGCCAGCGATTCACCCCGGCTCGGACGGGACAGTGACGCTGGCGGCAGACCTGTGGTTCGCGCCAGAGGTGGACGCCGTGCTGCGCTACGAAGTCTCGGCGGAGGTGAGCGGCGTGCACCTGCTGTGGGCGGATCGCACGTCGTCCACCGTATCCGGCACGCTGGTGCTGCGCTACGCGCTGGACGTGGCGGCGCTGGACACGCAACCCAATATCTCCGTCCCGCATGGGTGTTAGGAAACCTGCGCCCTTGCGTCTGGCCGGTGGCGGCTGCCCCGCTCACTCAAAGCGGGCCAGCACAGTCTCGGCGGCCTCGTCCGGCGCTTCCCCTTCCAACACAGCGAGGAGCGCCTCTTGCAGGGCGAGCGCGGCGCTGTTATTGCGCTGCGATTCGGGGATCAGCACGGCGGTCGTCAGCAAGTCCTGCGCGAAGTCAGCGTAGGCACGGTCGTCCCACAGGCGCAGAGCGCGCGTCTGCGTGGGCAGCAAGCCCACTGCCTCCGTGAACAGGCTTTGCCCGCCAATGCGCATCATCCAGGCCAGCGCGACATTGGCCCGCTGGCGGTGTTCGGGGTTGTGCGTCGTGACCACCCACATCCAGCCATCGAGCGCAGTGATCGGCGTGCCATCCGGCGTGGGAATAGAGACCGGCAAGGCATTGGGCACGCTGCTGCGCCGGCGCAAGAAGGTGATGGTATCCACGCCAACCAGACTGGTATTGCCCGTGACAAACTGGTTCCAGTAGTCGTCGTAGCGCGTGTAGCCCACCAGCGTCGGGGTGAAGATGCCCCCCGCAGTTCCGTCGGCATAGTAAGTGAGCACTTCCAGTAGTGGCTCTCGATCCAGCGTGGCTGCGCCGCTCTCGTCTACCAGCCGGCCCCCGGCAGCGCGATATTGCAGCAGCAGCGTGTAGCTCACTGGCGTGGCTCCCGCCGGGAACAGGTACGGCGTCCCAGCGTTAAGCACATCGGCGAAGGAGACTGGCGGAGCGCTGAACGCCGCCGGGCGATAGGCGTTGTGGGTTACGTTGAGCGTATAGGGCACCCCATAGAGCACACCGTTGATCTCGCCCAACGAGCGCACGCCGGGCAACAGGTTGTTCCCCACCATGTCTTCCGGCACCCAGTCATCCAGCGGGACGATCAGCCCTTCGTTGGCGGCGGTGATCATGTCGGCGCGGCGCATCAACGTCAGGTCGGGCAGCGCGCCGGGCGCAACCGGTGAGGCGGTGCGCAGCGTGGGCAGGATACCGCCCAGGCCGGTCGTGCGCTTGCGGCGCACTTCAAGCTCGATGGCCGTGTACGTCTGGGCGAAGCTCTTGAACTGGTCTTCAAGCACGTCGCGGGCCGGATCGTCCTCTGGCGGATACAACTCGTCCGGCCACCAGATACGCACCTTCTCATTGGCCGGCGTGGGCGTGATCTGCGCGGGCGGGGCGATGGCGGGCAATTCGCGCTCTGGGCTGCGCGCCGAGACCAGCGTTGCTGCCGCAAGTTGCGCGCCGCCTGTGGGTGTGGACGTGGCGAGTGAGTCGGAGGAGGTCAGTTGCTCGGCTCCGCACGCGGCGAGCAGTACGGCGAGCAGCAGCGTGGTTGTCAGGATCAAATGTCGCGCCATGCTCCCCTCCTCAAGCGATTGCCGCTGCCCAGGGATCGCGCCTGTCTATGCCAGGTCGCGCAGCACGCGCGCGACCATCTGATCCAGTGTGTCGAGGTTCTCGACGGTCAAATCTGGGTCGGGGATATAGACGCCGAAACGCTCTTCGACAAAGACGCCGAACAGCGCCAGCGAGAACGAATCCACCAGCCCGCCCGTGATCAGCGGCTCGTCGTCGCGCAGGTCGTAGGTGGGCAGGCGGATCATGTCGTTGAGCACGAATGTGCGGAGCACGTCGCGGACTTCGCTGCGTTCCATGATGTCCCTCAAGCGAACGGTTTTCGGCTTTCAGCTTTCAGTCTTTCAGGGGTCAGCGCGTCGAACCCTGGCTGCGCCCTGTTTTACCTCACCCCTGGCCTTGCTTCGCTCGGCCTTACTCCCTCTCCGCCAACGGCTATACATGACCCACATCTTTGGCCGTGCCTGTCCCCCCATCCCCGACCCTTCCCCCACAAGAGGGGAAGAAAAAAAGCTGCGGGCCTACTCCCCTTCCCTCATTTCGGGGGAAGGGGCCGGGGGATAGGGCCAAAGCACCGCCAGAAAGTACATCCCACGCTCTAGAACCCCTGATACACGAACGGCGCGCCGAGGTCGGCCTGCGAGAACAGGAACACCGCCAGCAGCGCCAACGCCAGCAGCATCGCCTGGATGGGCTGCGACCAGCGCAGAAAGGGTAGCGGGTCGCCGCGCCGGACTTGCACCCAGTCTAACCACAAGGCCGGAAGCAGCGCAATAAATGCGCGGTACGATGGGCGGCTCAGATCAGACCAGTCGAGCATTCCCAGCCAGTAATCGCGCGCAGCGCCCACGTCCGGCGCGCGAAAGGGCACCCAGGCCAGCAGCACCAGGACGAACACGACGCCCATCGCCAGCGCCTGCCGCCAGCGCGGTTGGAGGTGCGACGGGCCTGCCGGCCGCCACAGGGCCAGCGCCCGCTCAGCGACCAGGTACAGGCCGTGCAAGGCTCCCCACAGCAGCATCGTCCAGCCCGTGCCGTGCCACAGCCCGCTGACCAGCATGGTCAGCAGCGGCGGGGCGATCAGGTTGGGAATGTTATCGCGGCGCGGGTTGCGGCGCAGCAGGGCGCGGCTGGTGGGAAAGTAGATGTAATCGCGCAGCCAGTGAGACAGCGTGATGTGCCAGCGGTTCCAGAACTCGGTCAGGCTGCGCGCGAAATAGGGCGCGTTGAAGTTCTCCGCCAGCTCGATGCCGAACAGGGCGCTGACGCCGCGCGCCACGCCTGTATAGCCGGCGAAGTCGTTGTACAGGGCGAAGGCATAGATCAGCAGGTAGCCGGCCAGTTCCGGCGCGGCGAACTGGCGCGGAGCATCCCACAGGCCAGACGGCAACGCGGCGAACAGCGTGTCGGCGATCACAATCTTGCGCACCGCCCCCACGACGATCAGCGCCGTCGCCCGGCGGAGGGCATCGTCGTCCACCACGCGCGGCGCGGCCAGCCTGGGCAGGAACGTCCGCGCCCGCTCGATTGGCCCGGCCAGCAGCTTGGGGAAGTAGGCCAGGTACACCGCGAAGTCCACCAGGTCATCGGCGGGCGCAACCAGCCCCCGGTACACGTCGGCCTGGTAGCTGATCGCAGCGACGATGTAGAACGACATGCCAACCGGCAGCAGCACGTCAAGGCCGCCCGCGCCCGTCTGCACGCCGATGCGGTCGAGCGTGGCGCGCAGGCCCGGCACGAAGAAAGACTCGTACTTGAGCACAGCCAGCGCCGCCACATTGACGGCGATCCCCGCCCACAGCGCGCCCCGACGCGGCTGCCCCTTGCGCCGGACACGCTGCGCCAGCCCCAAATTGGCCAGCGTCAGCGCCCACAGCACCAGCAGATACCACCATGACCACGTGGCGTAGAAGGCATACGACACGCCCAGCAGCAGCAAGTTCTGCGCGCGGCGCGGCAGCGCGTAGTAGAAGGCCAGCGTGAGCAGTACCAGACCGGCGAAGGTCAGGGACGTGATGCTCATCGCCTCAATCCTGGGGCCAGGCAGCGGCGTATGGCGTGCCCAGGGCGTGGGCTGTCTGCTCGCCCAGCCACGCGCTGAAGAGGGCTGCCCCGCGCCCGTTGAGGTGAATCGAGTCCTTCCAGACGCCATCCGGCGGCAGCACCAGGGCCGCGCTGCGCAGGAAGGGCACGCTTTGGGCAGAGGTGCTGGCCTCAATGGCCGCGATGAGGGCGTCATAGTCCGCCGCTGGCAGGAAGTCGGTGTAGATGGCCGGATGCAGCGGAATCTCGGCCAGGACGAGCGTCGTGGCCGGATAGCGATCCGCCAGAGCTACCAGATCGCGCATTCCCTCCAGCGCGTCAGGCGCGGTGTGGTAATTCTTGAAGACTTTTCTGGCCCGCCACCAGGGATCATCCCCGTCCAGGTCGAAAACCTCCGCGCTGGGGGTGTGCCCGTCCAGCGCGGAAAGTTCACGCTCGGAGCGGCGGCGCTGATCCAGCCTCCCCTGGAAGCCCGGTGCCATCCAGTCATGAACAGCCAGGTAGTAGCGGTAGCTGAGCAGATGATCGATCAGCCAGCCGTTCACGTCCGGCTCGCCGCGCTGGTAGCGCATCCAGGCGATGCGGGCTGGGTCGGTCGGGCGACCGTTGTCCACGGTGGCGCTGAAGTCGCGCGGCGAAAGCCCGTACACGAGCAGGCGCGGCGCGTAGCGCCGGATGAGGAACTCCGTCATGATGGGCGCGTCGGATAGGGTGATCTCGGCCAGCGCGAAGTTGAAGCAGCGCAGGGTTTCGCCGCCGGCAGCCTGATACGCCGCCTCGAAGAGCCGGGGATTCAGCCCCCGCCAGACGACCGAGCTGCCCAGGAACAGGCAGTCTATGCGCCCGTCGCCGTCCAGGATGCCGTCTGCCAGATAGACCTTGATCTCGAAGTCATCGCGCGTGCTGCCGATGCTGGGCACAGGCAGCCGCTCCTGCACGCCCGGTTGGCGCACGAGGAACTCAGCAGCGCCGACCAGGATCAGCGCGAACAGGGCGGCCAGCAATGCCGTCCGCCCGACCGGGCGGGTCAGGCGCAGCGTACAATTGGGGGGAAGTGAGAAGAGCGTCATGCGCCGGTGATCCTCAAACGCGCCTGGTTATAGCGTGCGCCCTGCCGCCGCGCAAACGGGGGCGCGCCCAGCCGAGGGGGGGTGAGGTCCGTAGGGGCGTATGGCCATACGCCCCATGTGTACCAACTTAAGGCTCCCAGGCGTATGGTTATGGGCGGAACGCCCCTCCCCCTGGCCCCCTCCCCAGCTGAGCTAGGGAGGGGGAAAACGTCCCATCTGGCGGTCAAAGTCCCCCTCTCTGGCTCTACCGGAGAGGGGGATGGAGGGGG
>JAGPFT010000095.1 GCA_018056405.1 Anaerolineae bacterium | reverse complement strand
CCCACCGTGCCCCGCGCCCCGCGATCAATGAGCGCCTGTAGCAATGCGCGATACTGCAGGTCGGCCTCGTTGAGCGGCAGGTGTTGCCGCTCCCCGCGCGGCCCGTAGGCAATGCCCGACATGTGCGCGTGGAGGTTATGCAGCCCCCGCTCGCCCAACGCCGCCTGCACAGCATCCAGAATGGCGGCGAACTCCTCATAGCTGTTGAGCTGACCCGTGCGCGCGTGCAGGTGGGCGAAGTCAATGCACGGCAGCACGCCGGGAATATCGCGGCTGAGTTGCAGCGTCTCCTCCAGCGTACCAAAGACAGCGGGCTTGCCCATTGTCTCCGGGCGCAGCGTGACATCCACGCCCTCGCCGTCGAGGATCGCGCGCAGCTCGCGCAACTTCTCCGCAACGCGCTCGTACACTTCTTCAGGCGGCTGATCGTGGTAGGAACCGGGGTGAAACACAATATCGCGCGCCCCCGCCAGAAAGCCCTTGCGCGCAGCGGCAAGCAGGCGCTCGTCGCTTTTGCGCATCAGGTCGGCGCTCTGGCTGTTGAGGTTAATATAGTAGGGAGCATGGATGCTCAGCGTGATTCCGTGCGCTTCGGCAGCGGCCTTGATCGTGGCGCATGTCTCGTCGGAGACGCGCACGCTCTGCACCCAGGCGATCTCCAGGTGATCCAGCCCCAGCAGACGCGAGTACGCGATGGCAGCGGGCGTGCCAGGCTCAGGGGTCGTCGCCGGGCTGCCAACTGTGCCAAAGCGCAGTAGCTCGGCAGGGCGTTCGTTCGTCGTCATAGGGAACAGACATCCTTTCTTCAATGGCACAGCGGCGACGGTCGTGCCAGGAGCCAGACCAATCATGATACGCGGATCGTCTCACTCAGCGAGCCAGCGGCGCGAACTGGCACTGGCCGCGGCAGCGTTCGTCGTGGCCCTCGTGTTGTGGCAGGTCCAGGAACTCTACCTGCTCATGGTGCCCTTCCGCCTCTTCGTCACCATGATCCACGAGCTGGCGCATGGTCTGGCCGCCGAGCTAACCGGCGGTGACTTCCTGCGCTTCGAAGTGACCAGTCGCGGCGCAGGGCTGGCTTACACGCGCGGCGGGTCGCCCTTCGTGATTATCCAGGCCGGCTACCTGGGCACGGCTCTCTTCGGCGCGGGGTTGCTGCTCCTGACTTACCGGACGCAGAGACCCGGTCGCGTGGCCGTTGGCGTGGGCGTTTTCCTGGCGATTCTGACCCTGGCCTACGCCGGGCTGCGTCCGGCGCAACTGTCACCGCTAGAGATCGGTCTGCTGGCGATTGTGCTCGTCGCCGCTGCCACTCTGGTGCTCACGAGCGAAACTGACCAGGGCCGCTGGGCTGGAGCGGGCGTCGCCGTAGCGGGCGGTCTGTTGTTCGTGTGGTTCGCCGGCGAAGGGCGTGTGTTGGGCGTGTTCGTCGGGTTAGCCAGTGCCCTGCTGCTGATCGCGCTGGGCCTGCGCGCCCGCCGCGACGCCGTGCTGGTCGTGCTGACTTTCCTGGCCTTTCTGACCGGTCTGCAGGCCATCAGCGACGCCTGGGTGCTGCTCCGCATCGTGACTCTGCCCGGCTCGCTACTGCCGTTCAACGATGCCAGCGCCATGTCCGACGAGTTCGGCGGCCCGGCGGCGGCCTGGGCCTTTCTGTGGATCGTGGCCGATGCGCTGATCATGGGCGCGGCAGCCTATGTCACCTTCGTCCGCCCGCGTCGCCAGCAGGCCGCAGGCACGTAAGCCACCCATACACATTGTGCTAAGGCATCTGGTGCAACGCCCCTCCCCCTAGCCCCTTCAGGGGCGGACAGGCATTAAGGTTGGCCTGTGGTCTGCGGTGGCGCTTCACTTTACCTCACCCCCGCTCGGCCCTCTGACGCGGGCCTCGCCGCCCCCTCTCCGTCAACGGAGAGGGGGCAGGCCGAGCGTAGCGAGGTCAGGGGGTGAGGTTGATCGGTCGCCCTCTCCATGCTTCTCGCGCTGCTGTCCGCCCCTGAACCCACAAGGGAGAGGGGCCTGGAGTGCGCGCTTTTCTCCTTTCCCCCCTCGTAGGGGAAGGGCCGGAGATGAGGGGAAGAGGCAGATATAAGGCTTCTCAAACGGCCTCTTAAGGTTGGCCTGTGGTCTGCGGTGGCGCTGCACTTTACCTCACCCCCGCTCGGCCCCCTGACGCGGGCCTCGCCGCCCCCTCTCCGTCAACGGAGAGGGGGCAGGCCGAGCGTAGCGAGGCCAGGGGGTGAGGTTGATCGGTCGCCCTCTCCATGCTTCTCGCGCTGCTGTCCGCCCCTGAACCCGGCAGAGCCAGGGAGGGGGAAAGTGCCACGCCAGCCGGTCAAAGTCCCTCCTCTAGCTGGACTGGAGGGGGGATTGAGGGGCAGGCGTTCAGCGAGTAACCTCCCTGTCAACAGGTTGTTCGTGGACCCTACCCGCCCTCCGGCGGCAGGCCCTCGCCGCCGGACTCGCCGTCCGGTTCATCGTTCCCCGGCTGCGGGCCGAACAGCGCATAGATGACCACGCCGGACGAGGCAAGCAGAATCCCACCAATGAACGCCACCGCCTGCAAGCGGCCAAGCATCGGGCGGCTGCTGGGCGTGGAGGGGTGGCTGCCGAAGCCCAACACATCGGCCAGGCCGGCCGCTCCCGCAACGAGCAGCCCCGTCATGGTCAGGCGGATGCCGATGTCCTGGGCGAGAGTCGAGGGCTGGCCAGAGTAGAAAGTCTTCTTGGCGAAGTAGTAGGCGCTGGTGAACAGAATGGTGAAGCCCAGCAGAATGACCAACACCTGCAACACGCCGACACCCTCGGCTGCTTCCAGGCCGATAATGCCAGGGAACAGGCCGATCAGCGTGATCACCACGCCCAGAGCGCCGATGCTGATGCTGATCTCGCTGGTGCGTTCCATAATCACCCGCCACTACACCGGCAGCCCGGCGCGCAGGATGCGCAGGAAATTGCCGCTCAGGATGGCGGACACGTCCGCTGGCGCATAACCGCGCGCGGCCAGCGCCGGCCCAATCGCCCCCAGGTCCGCCGACGTTTCAAATTCAGCAGGCGCAGATGCCGCACCGAATCCGCCATCAAAGTCGCTGCCAATTCCCACATGGCGCGCGCTGCCGGTGAGCTGGCAGATGTGGTCAATGGCGGCGATCAGCGTGTCCATCGTCGCGGCATCTTTGCCGTCGTCAGCTCGCCACTCTGGTACCAGAAACAGGTTATACGGCATGACGCCCACCGCGCCATCGCGCTCGGCGATGCGCCGGATGATCTCGTCGGAGATATTGCGGTCGGGGCGGTCAGGGCGGAAGCGCAGGGGGTTGGCGTGGCTGGCGTAGAGCGGCCCGTCGTAGCGATCCAGCGCCTCGGCGCACGCTTCTGGGGCCATGTGCGCCAGGTCGAGCACCATGCCCAGCCCGGCCATCTCGTCGAGCAGCGCCCGGCCCAGGTCGGTCAGCGGGCCGAGCGCCTTCGTGCCGCCGCTGTAGCGCGTCTGCGACCAGGCCGGGCCAACGGCCCGCAGGCCGCGCGCGTACCATTCCTCAAGCTGCTCCGGCTCCAGGATCGGGTCGGCCCCTTCCATCGAGACGATCACGCCCAGACGATGGTCTCCCACGCCGGTGCCGTCGCGCCAGGTGCTCAGCACAGCGTCCAGGTCGGCCTGCGTGCGGATCAGGCGGATGCGCGGGTCGCTGTCGGCCAGGCGGTGGTAGTAGTCCATCTGGCGCACACCCCACGTGTACGCCTCGGCGGGCGTTTCGTAAAGCACCTGCTCGTCGGGGTACGCTCTCGACCAGGCCGGAGCCACGAAAATCGAGGCGCAGACAACCGCCACCCGGCCCAACAATAGCTCCGGCAGCCCAACCATGCTGCGGCCATAGCGCTCAATAAAGGCGGGGTCCGTCTCCTGGCGGCGACGCGCCCAGGCGCTCTGTAAGAAGTCGCGCCCGTGATTGAAATAGTTCCAGGCGATGTCCAGGTGCCCGTCAACAAGGATGTCCTGCGCCATCACACTCATGAAGAAGGAGCCTCCGCACTGTCATAACTGGTCCCAAGAGCCTCAAGCTCGCGGTAATCCTGCACCTTCTGGCCGTTGATGAAGAAGCTCGGCGTGCCGGTCAGCCCGCGCCGGTCAAACTCTGCCCGCGCGCGGTCGAGCACGTCCTGCACCGCGCTGCCGCGCATACACGAATCGAAGGCAGCCATATCCAGGCCCAACGCTTCCGCACCCTTGTGAACACGCCGCGAGTCAAAGGTAGAGGTCACGAAGCGCCGCTGCCAGTCGTACAGCACATCCACCATCGTCCACGCCTGGCCCTGCTCGCCCGCGCACAGCGCGGCTTTGCCTGCTTCTCCGGCCCCCCAGCCAATGTGCGGCACGGGGACGAGCACAAACTGGACTTCCCCGGCGGCGATGGCGTCCAGCAAGCCGACGAACTGCCCCTCGTGGAACTCGCGGCAGTGCGGGCAGGCGAAGCTGGAGAAATCCTCGACGAGCACAGGCGCGCCGGGGCTGCCCAGGCGAGGGAACCCCTGCGCGGTGACGCCCTGTTCTAGCCCCGTGTACTGAGCGCCCGCCCCTTCTGGAATCGGCGCGTCGAGGGGCCGCAGCAGGTAGTACGCGGCTCCGCCAGCCAGGATGATCCCCAGGATACTGAGGGTAATCAACCAGCCGCGCCAGCGCACTGGTCGCTCGCCGGGTACGCTGGCGCGCGTCTTGAGAGGGGCCGGTGCGGAAGGTGTATTTTGTGGCTGCGGTGTCATGGGTTGCTCGTTTCAGGGCAAGGCGCGATCAGCGCCACTGCTCCACGAGGGCGACTAATTGGGGAAGCGTTTGGATGGTCGCATCCGGCATCGCCTCCAGCCCGTCCGGCATCCAGCGGAGCCGCTGCTCGATCCAGACGGCGCGCAGGCCCGCCTGCTGCGCCCCCCACACGTCGAAATACAGGCTGTCGCCCACGTAGATAGCTTCCTGCGGAGCCAGGCCCAGCGCCCGGAGGCTCAGGGCAAACACCTCGCGGCCCGGCTTCCACGCCTCAACATCCGCCGAGAAGACCATGTGCTCCAGATAGGGTCGCAGCCCGAAGCGCTCCAGATCGTCCAGATGGTAGCGGCCCGGCCAATGCGTGTTGGAAACCAGACCGACGCGCAACCCCTGCTGGCGCAGCGCGGCCAACGTGTCTGCCGCACCCTCGAGGGGCCATACGTGCGCCTGAATGGCCCTCATGTAGGCGAGGCCCGCGCGCTCCACCAGGTCGTCCGGCAGATCGGGGAGTCCCCACAGCGTGGCAACACACCTGATCTGGCGGTGCAGCTTCAGGTCTTTGACATCCGCCACCGCAATGTTGCTCCACACGTTCAGCGCATGTTGCCAGGTGCGGGCCAATGCCTCGTCTTCCGGCGGCAGGGAGTAGCCCGCATCGCGCAGCAGAGCATAGACAGGGCGAGCGCCCTCCTTCTCGGTCTCTTCCCAGGTGGCGTCGGGGGCGTTGTAGTGCAGCAGAGTGTCCCCCATGTCGAAGATCACGCCGCGAAGCGGCATCGTGCCTTCCTCCAGGCAATCAGGCGAGCAGATAGCGGGCGATGAGATGGGCGCAGTGCAGGACGCTTTCCTGGTGCGTGCGCTCGTAGGCGTGCGAGGCATCCACGCCCGGCCCGATAAGCGCCACCTGCCCCGTCCCCCCGCTGAACCAGTAGGATTCTCCGTCCGAACTGTAGTGCGGATAAATATCCAGCTTGTAGGGGATGCGGGCATTGCGGGCCAGCGCCTGCAGCTTCTGCGTCAGCGCCAGGTGGTAGGGGCCGCGCGCGTCCTTGACGCAGATACCCACGCTGAACTCGTCG
The DNA here is from genome assembly GCA_018056405.1 of Anaerolineae bacterium. Taxonomy (GTDB): domain Bacteria; phylum Chloroflexota; class Anaerolineae; order Aggregatilineales; family Aggregatilineaceae; genus UBA2029. The sequence continues at coordinate 2,641 of JAGPFT010000095.1, read as the reverse complement.
GAGTTCTGCCCCTCCCCCACCGCAGCCATATCCACCGCGACCAGTTCATGCAGGCCCGCCGGCAGGCCCGCCGCGCCGCCGTGCCCGACCTCTTCATAGGTGGTGATCAGCCCGGTGGTCGTCTGAGCGGGGCGCAGCCCGGCTTCGTGCAACGCGCAGAACGCGCCGTAAATGGCAGCAACCCCCGCTTTGTCGTCCAGGTGGCGCGAGCGGATGAAGCCCTCCGCGCCGATCTCCACACGCGGATCGAGGAAAACGAAGTCGCCCACCTCCACGCCAAGCGCGCGCGTTTCGTCCGCGCTGCGCGTGCGTGCGTCCAGGCGCACCTCCATCGTCTCTTCGGTGCGCGGCTCGTCGCCAGCCTCGTCGTGGATGTGGACACTGGCTTGAACGGGCAGCACCGTGCCCCGCAATCGCCGGTCATCGGCGGTGCGGACGGTCACGCCCTCGCCTTCGACCGCGTTCCACATGAAGTGGCCCAGTTGGGTCAGCTTGAGCCGGCCATCGGGCTTGATCTCCTTGACCATCAGGCCCAGCGTGTCCACATGAGCGGTCAGACCGCGCGGGGCGTCGTGACGCTCGCCAGGCCAGCGCATGACGAGCGCGTCTTTGGGGGTGCGCTCCAGAGCCAGATCAGGGATTCCCAGGCCCGCGAAAGCCTCCTCGACATAGGGAATAGCCTCGACGGAGTACCCGGTGGGGCTGGGCGTGTTGAGCAAGCCGACCAGGAACTTAACTACGCGCCCAGCGTCGAGCCGGAGTTGTGGCATGGGGTTTCTCCTAAGATATTGGCCGCACAAGGGACTGATGACGCCGAAGTATAACCCGACACGCCCTGCTTGGCGAGAGTGACACGGCGCGCGGCTTGACCTCACCCCCCAGCCTCGCTGCGCTCGGCTTGCCCCCCTCTCCACGTCGTGGAGCTTGCAGGGGTAGGTTCTTAATTCTCTGAGCGAAGAGCATCTCTATGTGCTCCGTTCAAACCGTTGAAAACCTACCCCTGACAGCGGAGGCCCCTCCCCCTGCCCCCTCCCTAGCTCAGCTAGGGAGGGGGAAAACGTCTCATCCGGCGGTCCAAGTCCCCCTCTCTGGCTCTGCCGGAGAGGGGGCAGGGGGAGGGGCCTTCTGCCGAAATACAGACCTCACCCCCGCTCGGCGCTGACGCGCCTCGCCGCCCCCTCTCCAGCATGGAGAGGGGGCAAGCCGAGCGTAGCGGGGCTGGGGGTGAGGTTGATCGGTCGCCCTCTCAATGCTTCTCATGCTGCTGTCCGCCCCTGGACTGGCTTGGCCGGCGAGGGGGCCAGGGGGAGAGGCCTGTGGCTGGCATGGCCCACTCCCCTCGGAGGCCCCTCCCCCTGACAGCGGAGAGAGAGCGGCGGGGCGCGCCAGCGCCGGGCAGGGGTGAGGTAAAGCGGGGCACGGCACGAGCTTTCTCCTCCCCGCATTGACGGCACGGCAAGCCTGGGGCACAATCTGGGCAAGAGACGGCGAGTCTGGTGCGCTGCCCGGCGATTCTGCTCCGCCGGCAGGTACAAGGAGCGTGGTGATGAACCCTGAAGGGCCGGTCCTGGTGATCGGGGCGGCTGGCATAGACATCAAGGGGCGCCCCAGAGAGAGCCTGCAGATGGGCATGTCGAACGCAGGCGTCGTGCGCAACAGCGTGGGCGGCGTGGCGCGCAACATCGCCGAGAACCTGGCGCGGCTGGAAGTGCCCACGATTCTGCTCTCGGCAGTGGGAGAAGACCCGTCCGGGGACTTCCTACTGGAGTACACGGAGGCCGCTGGCGTGGACACAAGTCACATCCTGCGCCTGCCGCAGAAGGACACGGGCGGCTATGCAGCCATCTTCGATGAGATGGGCCAGCTTGTCGTCGCCATCAGCGAATACGACATCGTAGGCCAGATCACGCCTGGCTACGTACAGCGCTGCCGCGCCCTATTCGCTGAAGCTGCGCTGGTGGCACTGGATGCCAATCTTAGCCCCCGGACGCTGGAATCGGTCTTCCGCTGGGCCAGACGCTATGCAGTGCCAGTCTGCGCCGACCCCACCTCACCGGCCCTGGCCACCAAGCTCATCCCCTACCTGCCCGACCTGATGATGGTCGCCCCAGACGCCAGCGAAGCCGCGGTGCTGTGCGGCGCGGCAGAGCCGCCGGCGACCAGTGCCGCCGCGATTGAGATGGCCCAATGCCTGGTCAGCAGGGGCGTAGACATCGCAGTGGTCACGATGGCTGAGCAAGGGCTGGCTTACGCCGACGGGAGCAGCGCGGGCCACATCGCCGCGTTGCGCACGCAGGTCGTGGACACGACCGGCAGCGGCGATGCAGTCACGGCAGCGGTCATCTTCGGGTTGCTGCACGAAATGCCCATTGATGAGGCTGTCCGCCTGGGCGTGTCCGCAGCGGCACTGACACTGCGCACGCGCCACACCGTCGTCCCCGATCTCAGCCTGGATCGACTCTACGACGAACTGATCATCTAGTGGACGGAGCCATGCCGACGCTCGCTCAATCCGCCCCTCTCGACCCGCAAACGCTCGCCCTGCGCCGCAAGCAGTACGCACAGATTGCCGAATTGCTGGCAGACCTCTATGGCTACCCAACCTGGCGGCAACACCTGCCACCGGTTGATGAACTGGTCA
>JAGPFT010000094.1 GCA_018056405.1 Anaerolineae bacterium | reverse complement strand
TCACCCCTCCATCCCCTCTCCACACGCGGAGAGGGGACGTAACCACACCATGACTCCCCCTCTCCACCACGTGGAGAGGGGGCCGGGGGGTGAGGCTTTCAAACGGCTTCTGGCGCGGACATGAGCGTCCGCCTGGTCACGTTCCGAGACAAGGGTGATGGGCAGTTCCAGGTGTCGTCACCGCCAGGGAGTAAAACCTTATGGCCGGATTTCGTCGCATAACCCTCCGTCGTGTGACACCCTGCTGCGCCCCCGTAGGGGCGTATGGCCATACGCCCCTACGAGATCATTTCGCCAACAGTATCGCAAGCAGGGAAAGGGGAGCCTCCCCGCTGGCGGGAAGGACCACGGGGTATAGACTTCCGAAGTTTTCGAAAACTTCGGGAGTCTGGATGCGAGCCGGGCGGCCTCCCCGTCTCAACGACTCTGCACGCGCCCGCTTGACGCTTGACTTTCGCAATCGCAAAGTTTGATTATACTAACCATCAGTCGCCTGGCTGCCGGTGCAGCAGTGGGCTGGGCGCGCTTGCCTGGCCTCTTCAGCCCGCGCCGCTGCCCTTGCTGACGGCTGATCGCTGACGGCTGACGGTTTGTTTCGAAGGAGAGTGACCCATGTCTGCGCGAACACGTCGAGCTTTTCGGATAGCGATTCTGGTTGGCTGGCTGATCGTGGCGCTGCTGATCGTCGCGCCGGTTCTGGCCCAGAGCGACGAGAGCACCTCGCCGGCTGCCGGGGCAGAGAGCGCCGGCACGCCCGAAGACCTGAGCGAAGCCGCCGCACGCCTGGTGCCGCTGCTGGTGGGCGCGGCGTTGATCGAGCGCGCGCTGGAATTCATCTTCACCTGGTCGCAGCGCGCGGCGCTGGACGCCACCAGTTCTATGCGCGGCATTGCCACGCGCATCACCGGGCTGGTCAAGGTGGATTTCCGCCAGGCTTACGAGCAACTTGACGAGCTAAGCGAGGCGCTGCTGCGCCGCCAGAAGGCGGGAGTGCCCGCCGAAGCGGGCGACCCCAGCGCCGAAGACCCCGCTGACTGGCCGCTCTATCACCTGGAGCAGCAGCTTACCGCCGTCGAGACCCTGCTGACCAGCACGGAGGAGAAGCTCAAGCAGATTCTGGACTCGCCGCTCTACAAAGAGCGCAAGAAGATGGTCGCCGGGGTGCTGAGCATCATCATGGGCGTGCTGCTCGCCTTCGCCACTGGCCTGCGCCTGTTCGAACCGCTGGACGTGCAGGTTACGGGCTGGTTCGAGGGGACGTTCAAGATCATTGACATCACGCTGGCCGGCGTCCTGATGGGGCTGGGCACCGACTGGGTGCACCAGGTGATCAGTATGCTGACCAAAGGCCAGCGGGCGCTGGGCCGCGCCGGAGAGACCGTCAAGTTCGACCCCGAAGAGATCAAGAACCTGGCCGCCGAAGCCATCCAGGAAGAATTCGACGCTCAGTGGCAGGCGTTGCGCGAGCATATGCAGGCGGAGATTGCCGCCTCGGTGCGCTCGGAGTTGGAGCCTGGTTGAAGAGAGACGCCGCAGGCGGCGCTCCCATCTGAAACAGCGAGCGCGGCACCGCTGCTGCGGGCGAGTGTCCCGCGCGTGCGGCGTGCGGCGGTGTCGCTGCCCGCGCTGCCCGACAGTGCCATTCCGCTGCGCGATGTGACCGTGGCCGTGCGGCCCGGCGGCACAACCGTCTTCGCCGCGCCGGACAGTCGCGCCGAGACAGTGGGCGAGCTGGCGACGGGCACGCAGCAGGAAGTGCGCGCCGCCCTGTTCGGCGAATGCACGTGGCTGAGCCTGCCCTGGGCGGCCGGCAGCGCGTGGATTCCCGGAGAAGACACGGACTTCGCCCGTTCTACCGCCTATAACCAGGTCGTCGCCGCCTGGTATGAGTCGGCGTCGGTGCTGGCCTTTCGGCGCGCGGTTGCCGCCGATCTGCTACGCCTGCGCGGGGCGGACGCGGAGCAGTTGGCCCGGCTGGAGACGTTGAGCGGCGCGGCGCTGCGCCAGTTGGAGGAGACGCTGAGTCGCCAGACCATGCCTGCGGCAGCGCTCCAAATGCAGAGTCTGGCCGGGCGGCTGGGCCTGCCCGCGCCGTTTGAGTTCCTGCCGGTGCACCCTTCGCCGCCGGCGGGCATTGCGGCGCTGGAATTCCAGGGCTTCGGCCCCACGAACATCGCCTTCGAGCAGTGGCCGTTCTTCTACGAGGGCACGCGCGGCATGAACCCCGGCGTGGATTTCTTCGTCCCGGAAGGGTCGCCGCTGATCGCCGTCGCCGACGGGGTGATCGTGGATTTCCGCTTCCTGGCGCACGCGCAGGATCGCTCGCTGGCTCTGCGGCCCTACCTGCCCGACCCGTACCGCGCGCCCGATGGATCGCGCGTGCTGTCCAATGTCATCGTTGCCTACGGGCACCTGACCGGCGACCCGACGACGGAATTGGTGCGCATCGGCGACGAAGTGCGCGCCGGGCAGATCATCGGCACGTCCGGCTGGCCCATCTACGTGGACGAGGAGGGTGACGCGCTCGTGCAGGGCAACAACGCATACTTGCACCTGGAGGTGCACCTGGTCACCGATGGCGAGCGCAGCTTCGGCAGCCGCCAGCCGTGCAACCCGCTGCTGTTCTGGTCGCCGCGCCTGGTCGCGCTTCAGGCACGGCTGGCGGCCAACAGTGCTTTCCCGCCCTATCCCCCTGGTGGACAACCCTGGGGACGGTTGGGCTTCTTCACCATCGGCTGCTTCCGCACCGAGCCGGCGGACATTGTGTGGACCTACGAGCCGAGCGCCGAGGCGCAGTGGCCGGCGGGGGTGTACGATCTGAACGCGACACTCGCTTACTTGCAGATGTTTAAGCCGTACCTGCCCGGCGGGAGCGAGGACGAGGAGTGAGCGCAGCCTGAGCAGAGGCGGCTCCATGCGCACCTACAACGATCCGCCGCCCAACCTGGCGCAGGGGATTCATCTCGTGCAGTCCGGGGACAAACAGGCGGCGCTAGTCTTCCTGCGTCGTGCGGCGCAGGACGAGCCGCTCACGGCAGAGGGATGGCTGTGGCTGGCCGCCGCGACTGGCGATCTCGCCGAATACCGCCAGGCAGTGACGCGGGCGCTGCGCCTGGATTCGCGTCACCCGGTTGCGCGGCGGATGCGCGCTGAGTTAGAGCGTCTGGACGGGGCAGCCGCGAACACCGCCCCCTGGTTGGCCTCTGCCGATACGCTTCCTCCACTGCGTGCGAACGCTGCTGTTCCCGCTGACGGGACGCGGCGGCGCGTGTTGTGGGCGGGGCTGGCGTTGCTGGCGGCGGCGGGGCTATGCGTCCTGTTCGCGGGGGTATGGCTGGTGTTCTCGTAGGGGCGTATAGCCATACGTCCCCGCCAGACTTCCGAAGTTTTGGAAACTTCGGAAGTCTATTTCATGGGCGCGCCGCCGGATCAGTGACTGTCCTCCCATTCGCGCACGACGGCTATCAGCAGCACGCGGACTTCTTTATCGTCTATATCGCCTACGCCCTCGTAGAACTTACCGTCCACCTCGATCTGCACGCCGCCGCTGAGCGCGGGCCGGACGTGGATCGTGTGCCCGGCGAATTGCGGCGTCTCGCGCAGGTGCTCTTGTAGCAGGTCTTCGATCTGATCGGCGATGGAAAGCGCTGACTGTTCCTGAGAGGCCTCTGCCGGCTGGCCCATCGCCATGCGCGTCACCTGGCGCAGCATTGAGCGGTCGCGCGGTGGGGCGATCTCGTCGTCCGCCACATCACGATCCTGACTGGCTCGTGCGGGGGCGGGAGGCTGGGGGTAGGCCAGGGCATCCAGGTCGCGCATCACAATCTCGAAGCGCCGCGCCAGATCAGCGCTGCGCAACTCGGCCAGCGAGCGGAATTGGCGGTCGCCGATGACCACGATCAACCCGCCGTCGGCCAGGTCGCGGTACACGCGCAGTAGCTCGATCACATCCCCCGGCGGCGTGGCGGCGGGCGGCTGCTCGTCCTGCGGGGCCATCGAGGGCGTCTCACCCCTGGCGGCGCTCTCCTCTGGCCATGGGGCGGGCGCTGGCCGGGTCGGTGGCGGGGGAGGATCCGCGATGCGGGCCAGGGGCGCGCTCGCGCCCCGCAGATCGCCGGTGAGCATCCCCAGGTCTGGCAACGGCATCGCGGCGGCGTGCTGGCCGGCTGGAGCGGGGCGGGGACTCTTGGAGCCGATCAGTCGCCGGTAGAAGGCGACCGGCAGGCTGGGCAGCGGCTCAAGTCCCTGGGCAGCGCGCCGGCGTCGTTCGGACGCGCGCATGAACACTACTACCATCAGCGCCACCCAGATTGCGCCCGCAGTGCAGGTGAGGATGAGCAGCCCGCTCACCTGGCTCAGAAAATCGGTCGTCCCGGACGATTCGGTCAAGGCGAGGGCGTGCAGCAGAGTAGCGAGTGCGGCGGCCATAGAACCCTCTTAGGATAACTCGCTGGACAGAGGCCGCTTTCAGTATCGTCCTCATTGGCGCGCTTGGCAAGCCGGGCAGTAGTGCGTGCTGCGCCCGCCGATCACCGTGCGCGCGATGGGTTGCCCGCAGCGCGGGCAAGGCTGGTCTGCGCGCCCGTAGACGTTCAGAGTCATTTGCGCCGAGCCGCGTGTCCCGTCCGGCTTGCGGTACCAGTTGACGCTCGCCCCTTCGCGGGCGACTCCAGCGGCCAGCGTCGCGCGGATGGCCCGGTGCAGCCGGGCAATCTCTTCGTCCGCCAGCGAGTCGGCACGGCGCAAAGGGTGCAGCCCGGCGGCGAAGAGCGCCTCGTCCGCGTAGATGTTGCCCAGCCCGGCGACAAACGCCTGGTTGAGCAGCAACGGCTTGAGCAGGCCAGCACGCCCGGCTAGACGCGCACGGAATGCTTCGAGGGTGAAAGCATCGTCGAGCGGCTCCGGGCCGAGCGCGCCGACGACCTGCGCCGGGTCCTCGACGAGGTAGACGCGCCCGAACTTGCGCGCGTCGGAAAAGCGCAGTTGGTGGGCGTTGTCCAGTTGGAAGGTGAAGTGCACCCAGCGGTCGGCCTCGTCCGTCGCTGTGTCCGGCACGACGTAGAGCCGCCCGGTCATCTTCAAGTGGATGATCAGCGTATCTGGATCGAGCGCAATGAGGATGTACTTGCCGCGCCGGGCCACGCCGCGCACCGGTTGCCCGGCGATGCGCGCCGTGAAGCGCGGCCCGTCCGGCGTGACCAGGCAGTTCGGCCAGTCATAGGCGGCGCTGAGGATGGTGCGCCCGGCCAGCGGGCCGCGCAGCCCGCGCACGACTGTCTCGACTTCGGGCAGTTCAGGCATGGGAATCTTTCCTTTGGGCGACCTGGCAGGCAAGCCAGTGCACGTTGGCGGAAGTCCACCAAGGGCTGTTCAATGGTTTACCCCACCCTGTGGCCCCTCCCCGCCAGCGGGGAGGGGCAAATCGCTCCCCTTTCCCTGCTTGCGGGGAAAGGGGCTGGGGGATAGGGGTTGAAAGTGCATAACAGGCTCTAGGCGTATTCCGCCGCGACCGGCTGCAACGCCCGCCCGCCACGCTCGTTTTCGACGTAGTGCGCGGCGGCGATCTGCGTGTCGTGCTGGAAGATAAGCAGCCCGCCGCTTTCCAGCGCCCACTGCTGCCAGCGCCGTTTCGTCTCCAGTGTGACCAGCGGCTCGACATCGTAGGCGGTCATCCAGGCCAGCCGCTCGAAATGGACGGCGTAGCTGGCCATGTCTGCGACAAACAGCGCGGACTGCCCGCCGCCCTCGAACAGCACAGATTGGTGGCCAGGCGTGTGGCCGGGCGTGACAACCGTCCGCACGCCGGGGAGCAGCGCTGTGTCCCCGTCCAGCAGGCGAAGCTGCCCGCGCTCGACCAGCGGGGCGTAGTTGTCCGCGAAGTAGGTGCCGCGCGTGCGCTCGTTGGGGTGCATGGCGTCCTCAAACTCGCGGCGCTGCACGACGTACTCGGCGTTGGGAAAGGTAGCGACGAGCGCCGCCTCACCCGACGCGAAGCGCGTGTTGCCGGCGCAGTGATCGGCGTGCAGGTGCGTGTTGATCACCAGGTCCACGTCCTCCGGGGCGACGCCCAGGCGAATCAGCCCGTCGAGCAGGCCGCCGCGCGGACGCTCCAAGCCCCACAGCTCGATCATGCGCCGGTTGAGCTTGTCGCCCAGGCCGGTGTCCACGACGAGCGTTTTTCCGGCGGCGCGCACCAGCAGGCAGGTGAGCACCATCGGGACGCGGCTCTGCTCGTCGGGCGAGAGGTAGCGGCTCCACAGGGCGCGCGGCACCAGTCCCCACGCGCCGCCGGAGTCGACCCACACAACGCCGTCGCTGATCAGGTGAATCTGAATGTCGCCGAGTGTGAACATGCGCTTGCACTGCTTTCTGAGAAGGTTATTGGTTGTTGGTTTTCAGGGTCGGTAGCAATTTTCAGAGTTCTGCTCATCTAACCAACAACCAAGGACCAACCACCACCAAATCGTTGCATTTGCCAGCAGACTGCTGTATAATCGAACGTATGTGCGGACGATTCGCGCTCACCGGACCCGATCCCGTCGCCCTCGCTGAGGCGTTCGGCCTGCAGGACGTACCCGACCTGCCGCCGCGCTATAATATCGCGCCGACGCAGCCGGTCGCAACCGTCGTGCGCGCTGCCGAGAGCGGGGCGAACCAGTTGGCGATGATGCGCTGGGGCCTGATCCCCTCCTGGGCCAAAGACCCTACCATTGGCAACCGGCTGATCAACGCGCGCGGCGAGACCGTCCACGAGAAGCCGAGCTTCCGCAGCGCCCTGTGCCACCGTCGTTGCCTGATCCTGGCGGACGGTTTTTACGAGTGGCAGGCGCGGCCCGACGGCCCCCAGCAGCCCATGTTCATCACCCTCAAAGACGGCGGGCTGTTCGCTTTCGCCGGGCTGTGGGAACGCTGGACGGAGCCGGAGAGTGGCACGGCGCTGACGACCTGCACGATCATCACCACCGCCCCCAATGAGCTGATGGCCACGCTGCACAACCGGATGCCGGTCATTCTCCCCCGCGCCGACTACGATGCCTGGCTCGACCCGGCCCGCAGCGATCCGGCGCAGATCATGCCCCTGCTGCGCCCGTACCCCGCCGAGGACATGGCCTACTACCCCGTGTCGCGCCTGGTCAACGACGTGCGCCACGACAGCCCGCGCCTGATCGAGCGGGTGGGGTAAAGCTTCGCTTCTGCGGTGTGTTGACCTGGCAATTGCCGGCTACCCTCAAGACGCGCTAAAACCTGCGAGGCAAGGGCGCTGCTCTGCTGCGCCCTCGTAGGGGCGGGTTTGCAAACCTGCCCCTACGCCCCCGCTCGGCGCTGACGCGCCTCGCCGCCCCCTCAGCCACGTCGTGGAGAGGGGGCAAGCCGAGCGCAACGAGGCTGGGGGTGAGGCTATTCGCTCTGGTGACCTTTGCGCGCGCCGCAAGTGTCCGGCGCGCGCGTCCATCCTGCACTATACTGAGGGCGGCAGGACAGGTATTGGAGAAACGAGGTGGAGCGATGATTCGTCGTCTCGTGGCGATGCTGCTTGTCGTCGTGATCGTGCTGGCTGCCGCGCCGGGGAGCACTGCGGCGGGCGGATCGCTCGGCCCGCGCGCCATGCTCTACGCCTACTACGACCTGATCAACGCGCACAACTACTGGCCGGCGTACCAGCAGTGGGTCAGCCCGCCGCAAACCTATGCGCAGTTCGTCGCCGGCTATGGTGACACCGCGTCGGTGGCAGCCTACTTTGGCGGATTCCAGCCGGGCGCGATCAGCACCATCGAAGGGCGCGTGCCGGGCGTGCTGATCGGCTACCGCACCAACGGCACCGTCGCCGCGTTCAGTGGGTGCTACAGCGTGCGCTACAACCCGGCGGCGTCCGGCATGGCCCAATGGCTGATCACCGGCGCGAACTTCCAGCCGATGTCCGTCATCCCGACTGACACAGCGACCATCTGGCAGCAGACGCTCGATAGATGGTGCTACGGCGATCCGGGCTTCGCCGGGTCGTATAGCAGCGTGCAGCAGATGCTCCTGGACTACATCGAGGCGGTCAACCGCGCCGATTATGGCGATGCCTACGCGCTGTGGGCCAACCCGCCGCAGACCTACGATCAGTTTGTAGTGGGGTGGGCGGATACGACAGAGACGGTTCTGTTCTACGGGGCGTACCAGTACAGCGGAGTCTACGGCGCGGGCGAGACCGGGCGCGTGCCGGTGGTGATGATGGGCTATCACACCGACGGCAGCCTGGTTGCCTACCAGGGCTGCCTGGGCGTGAACTACGATGCGGCCTTGCTGCGCCGTTGGAGCCTGTGGCGGACGTACCTGCGCCCGATGGCCTTCAGCACGACGCCGGACGCCTACGCGGTTTTCAGCGCGCTCGGCGCGTCGTGCTATTGAGCGGCCCTCATGGGATTTTCATTTAAGGCAGGTAATGCGCATCCGCAGGGGCGGATTTCAAAACCCATGCGCATTAAGTTAAGGCGTCTGAC
>JAGPFT010000093.1 GCA_018056405.1 Anaerolineae bacterium | reverse complement strand
ATATGCGGCGAACCAAGTCCCCCTCTCTAGCTCGGCTGGAGAGGGGGATTGAGGGGGAGAGGCCTAGGGGCGGGCGCTCGACGATCAGACTTCCGAAGTCTTCGAAGACTTCGGAAGTCTTAGTGCAGCAGAAAGCCCCTCCCCCCTGGCCTCGCTGCGCTCGGCTCTTCCCCCTCTCCGTTTACGGAGAGGGGGAGTGAGGCGCGTCAGCGCCGAGCGGGGGTGAGGTAAACCAGGGCAGCGCCTCTTTTTCAGGCGGAATTCACACCCGCCGCTTGGAGTGGCCTTCGCCCGCGCATACAATCTAGAGAGATGAGTCGTGAGTCTGGAGTCAAGAGTCCGAGGTATGCCCTGATTCCGGCTCCTGACTCCACACTCAAGACTCTCGACTCACAACCAAGGCCAACAATCAACGACCCGGCACCGCCATGATCGAGACCTTCGAGCTATGCAAGGACTTCAAGGACTTCCGCGCCGTTGACGGGGTGACGTTCACGGTCATGCCGGGGACGATCTTCGCCATGCTGGGGCCGAACGGCGCGGGCAAGACGACAACCGTGCGGATGCTCACCGCGATCCTCAAGCCGACGGCGGGCTGGGCGCGCGTGGCCGGTTACGATGTGGTCGCCCAGCCGACGGCGGTGCGCGCCTCAGTGGGCGTGCTCACCGAGCAGCACGGCCTCTACGAGCGCATGAAGGGCGAGGAATACCTCGACTTCTTTGCGCGTATCTATGACCTGCCCCCCGAAATCCGTCAGCGACGCCCGCGCCAGTTGATGGAGCACTTCGGCCTGGGCGACGCGCTCAATAAGCGGCTGGGCGAGTACTCAAAGGGCATGAAGCAGAAGCTGGCCCTGGTGCGGGCCATGCTGCACGACCCGCCCGTGCTGCTGCTCGACGAGCCAACCTCGGCGATGGACCCGCAGAGCGCCAAGCTGGTGCGCGAAGCGATCAAAGCACTCCGCCGCGAGGAGCGCACCATCGCCATCACCACGCACAACCTGGTCGAAGCCCAAGACCTGGCCGACCATATCGCCGTCATCCGCCAGGGACGGATCATCGCGCACGGCACCTTCGCCGAGCTTTCGGGGCGCTTCGTCGGCGCGCCGCTGATGGAACTGCACCTGACGCAACACCTCAATGGGGCAGTGGACGCCTTGCGCGGCATGGTCACTATCGTCGAGACGGGCGACCACTGGCTGCGCTACCGCGCGCCCGACCCGGCGCTGACCAACCCCCAGGTGATCCGGCGGCTGACGGGGGCCGGGCTGGATATTGTGACGCTGAGCGAAGTCTCACGCACGCTCGAAGACGTGTACCTGCAAATCGTCGCCGAGGACGAAGGGACGGCTTCCCATGAGCAGCCTGAGTGAGCGCATTGGGCAGCGCGCAGTCCCGCTCGCCGAGCCAGACGGCTCATGGAGCCGGGCGGCGGTCGCCCGCACACTGCACCATGCCCTGATCGTCACCCGCCGTGAAGTGCGCGATAGCCTGCGCGACTGGCGGATTATGGCGCCCATCTTCCTGCTGACGCTCATCTTCCCGCTGCTGGCCAACCAGATGACGCGCATTTTCACCGGCTTCTTCGAGGACAACGGCGCGGAAGACCTGCTGCCGGCGCTGCTGCCGCTCATGCCGATGATCGTCGGCTTCTTCCCCATTTCCATCTCACTGGTCATCGCCCTGGAGACGTTCGTCGGCGAAAAGGAACGACGCAGCCTGGAGCCGCTACTCTCCACCCCGCTGACCAACACGGAACTCTACCTGGGCAAGTCGTTCGCGGCCATGCTGCCGCCGTTGCTGGCCAGCTACAGCGGCATGGCTATCTACATGGGTGCGCTGATCCTGGGCGCGCAGCAGTGGCGTCCGCCCCCGCTGCTCGTCGTGCAGATTGTGCTGCTGACCACAGCCCAGGCGCTGATGATGGTCACTGGGGCGGTCGTCGTCTCCAGCCAGACCACCTCGACGCGCGCCGCCAATCTGCTGGCCAGCTTCATCATCATCCCCATGTCCCTGCTGGTCATACTGGAAGCGACGATCATGGTGCAGCCGCACCGCCGCTCTTTGCTGTGGGTGATCATGGCTGGCGTGCTGGTCGCCGTAATTCTGCTGGTGCGCATGGGCGCGCGCCTGTTCAACCGCGAGGAACTGCTGGGCCGCGCGCTGGATCAGCTCAACCTGCGCTGGATCGGGCGCACGTTCTGGCGGGGCGTGCGCGGCCCGGCGGGGGAAGCCTTCTCGCTGCGGCGCTGGTACCGGCTCGGCGTGTTCCCCGCTGCGCGGGGCCTGCGGGGGAGCGCTGCCGTCGTGCTCATCTGTGTGGCTGGCGCTTTTGCGGGTGGCTGGATCGCGGCGGGAGAGTGGCAGCTCCCGCTCGACCAGTTCGAGGCCAACGACGAGACGCTGCTGGACAACCTGCGCTCGTGGTTCGACCTGGGCCAGGACAACTCGCAGTTGGTGGTCATGGTGCTGGTGCAGAACAGTCGCACGCTGCTGCTGGCGACGCTGCTGGCGATATTCACCTTCGGAGTGATGGGGCTGGTGACGGTCTCTGTGACGTTCGCCGTCCTGGGCTTCATCCTGGCCCAGGTGACGATGGCCGGACTCAGCCCGCTGCCCTTTTTGCTGGCCGTGATCCCGCACGGCGCGCTGGAGATTCCGGCGATTGTGCTGGCCGGGGCGGCGGCGCTGCGCCTGGGCAGCGTAGTCACGCGCCCGCCCGCCGACCTGACCGCCAGCGAAGCGTGGCTGGCAGCGGCGGCAGATGTATTCAAGGTTGGCCTGGGGCTGGTGCTGCCACTGCTGGTGCTGGCGGCGCTGCTGGAAGTGACCCTCACGCCGCGCGTCGTCGAATTTGTGTTAACGCTGTGATCCGTGCTATACAGGGGAGCGTCTTGCCATACGCCCCTGCACCGGATTCTCGCTGACGGCTGGTGGCTATTCCCACAGGACACACGATGGCCCGCCTGATCATCCTCGGCTCGGCGGCGGCGGTCTCGGACGCCGAGCACGATAACACGCATTTCGCGCTGCAAGGCGATCATGACCGGGCCGTGCTGGTGGACTGCGGCTCGAACCCGCTGAGCAAGCTGGCTCAGCACGGCATCGGCCCCGACGACCTGACCGACCTGATTCTGACGCACTTCCATCCCGATCACGTCTACGGCGTGCCCATCCTGCTGATGCAGTTGTGGCTGGTGGGGCGGCGCAGACCGCTAGACGTGTACGGGCTGCACCACTGTATGCAGCGCTTCGAGCACATGCTCGATGTCTTCATGGTCAACACCTGGCCCGATTTCTTTGAGGTGTGCATCCATCGCCTGGCCGAGCAGCCTGACGTGCCCCTGCTGGACAGCGCCGATTTCCGCATTCGCGCCTGGCCGACCCGGCACTTCATCCCGACGATCGGGCTGCGCGTGGAGGTCCAGTCTTCCGGCCAGGTGATCAGCTATTCGGGCGACACCGAGCCGATCCCGCACATCATCACCCTGGCCCGCGACGCCGATCTGCTGCTGCACGAAGCCGCCGGCGAAGGCGCTGGCCATTCCAGCGCGGCGCAGGCGGGCGAAGTGGCGACGCTGGCTGGCGCGCAGCGGCTGGCGCTGGTGCACTATCCGGTGGGCAACGCCCATGCTGAGGCGCTCATCGCGGAAGCGCGGGCGACCTTCGCCGGCCCGGTGACGCTGGCCAAAGACCACGACGTGTACGCGATTTGAGGCGCGGAACGCCTCTCCCCCCTGGCCTCCTTCAGGGGCGGACAGGCATTGAGGTGGGTGTGCAGTCTGGAGTGGTCCTTCACTTTACCTCACCCCCGCTCGGCGCTGGCGCGCCTCGCCTCCCCCTCTCCGTTGACGGAGAGGGGGAAGAGCCGAGCGTAGCGAGGCCAAGGGGTGAGGTTAAGCGAACGCCATCTCAATGCTTTCCACACTGCTGTCCGCCCTTGAACTCTGGTCCCCCTTGCAGAGACTTCCGAAGTTTTCGAAAACTTCGGAAGTCTGGGCGCTTTCCCGCCTTCGCCCGGAAGCCGCCCCGTCATCCCTCCCCCAGAATCGCGCCGCTGACATCGCACGCATAGACAAAGTGCGCCTGGCAGCGCTCCGGCACGTCCGCGCGCACCTCGATCCCAAAGCGGCGCAGGACGCGCAACAGGTGACACAGCGGCAGCCCGACCACGTTGGCGAAGCAGCCGCTCGTCAGCACAGCGGGACGGAAGCCGGCGTGCTGGATGGCGTAGCCGCCCGCCTTGTCGAAGGGATCGCCGCTGGCGATGTAGGCGGCAATTTCCGCGTCGCTGTAGGGGCGCATCGGCACGTCGGTCACAGCGATGTCGGTGATCGCCCGCCCCGTCGCCACTTCGATCACCGTTAGCGCCGTGTAAACCTGGTGCACCCGCCCGCGCAGTTGGCGCAGCATGGCCCACGCTTCATCCGCGTCAGCGGGCTTGCCCAGAATGGCCTCGCCATCGGCGACGGTGGTATCGGCGGCCAGCACCAGCGCGTGCCCGGCAGCAACAGCGAGCGCCACGCGCGCCTTCTGCTGGCTGAGCCGGATGGTGTAGGCGCGCGCCGACTCGCCGGGCAGCGGCGTCTCGTCAATGTCGGCGCTGGTCGTGGCAAAGCTCAGCCCGGTCAGGCGCAGCAACTCGCGGCGGCGGGGCGACCCGGAAGCGAGCAGGAGGGTGGGGTATGGCGTCACAAGGCGATCCTTCAAGGACGGACAGGCGTCAGGGTTAGCTTGCAGTTCTTCGCTTCACCTCACCCCCGCTCGACCCGTTGACACGGGCCTTGCCGCCCCCTCTCCGTTGACGGAGAGGGGGCAAGGCCGAGCGTAGCGAGGCCAGGAGGTAAGGTCAATCAGGCAGGCGCGATCCTGAGTGCGGTGTGAGACGCAGCGCGCCCTCAGCGATTCTGGAACATGAGGCCGAAGCCGCGCCGCGTGATGATGTACTCGTGATCCGGGTCGGCTTCCAACAGGCGACGGCGCAACCGGCTGACCAGCGCATCAATCGTCTGGTCGCTGACCTCCACCCCCGCGCCCCACACCGCGCCCACTACTTCGTCGCGGCTGACGATGCGTCCGGGGTTGGCGGTCAGCAGCGCCAGCAGCGCGAACTGGTTTGGGCTGAGCGGCGGGTAGAGCAGCGTCCCGCCGACCATGACCCGCGCCGCCGCCTCGTCAATTTCCAGGCCGGGCCGGGGCAGTCGCAGCGGGGCGACCTGCGCAGTAGTCGCCGGATCGTCGAAGATCCAGGCACAGACCTGGCCAAAGGTGACTTCATCGCCTGCGCGCAGCCGGTACTGCTCGCCGGGAGCCAGCCGCCGCCCGTTGACAAACGTGCCGTTGGTGCTGCCGGGGTCTTCCAGGTAGATGTTCTGGTGATCGCTGGTGCAGCGGGCGTGCAGCCGCGAGATGGCCGTGTAGTCCAGCACGTAGTCACAGTCGCGGGCGCGCCCGATGGTGAACGGGAAATGGGCCAGCTCGACGGTCCTGCCGGCGTTCGCGCCTTCTTTGATCAGGAATCGCTGGATGGATGGCATGGTCTTTCCTGCCTGCTCAAGCTGATCGCGCTGTCCTCAGTAAGGAATACCTCACGATGGCGGCAAGATTCTTGAACCGCAAGCGAGCTGCTATGCCTCGGTTTACCTCACCCCCACTCGGTACTGACGCGCCTCGTTGCCCCCTCTCCGCCGGCGGAGAGGGGGCGAGCCGAGCGAAGCGAGGCTGGGGGTGAGGTAAACGGCTAGATTTGTAAAGTTTTCCTGAGTTTACTTCTGCGCGCTCGGCGTCTCTGCGGTGACGCTCTATCCCACAATCGCAGCGCCAGGCTGCGTCACTCCTCGTCGTCGCTGAAATCAGTCTTCACATCGCCAAAGGCCGCCTCCAAGCCGATGCGCTGCTCGAAGTCGGCCAGCGCCGCCTGGAGCGCCTGCTGGCGCACACTGCTGGTCACGTCGCCGCGCGTGCGCTCCAGCACGGCGCGCAGCGCATCCACACGGCGGCGCAGCCCGCCGGTGATCGCGTCGTGAAAGTCGAAGCCGATCAGCAGCCCGTAGATGGTATCCATCGCTGCCAGCAGGCGCTCGGCGTCGTCGGAATGCCCCCGGCGCAGGATGTCGAGAATCTGCCGGCGCAGTTCGCTGGCCGCCTCGCATAACCCGTTGAGGTAAGTGGCCGGCTCCACGCCGAGCGACTGCGGGGTGGGGAGCGCTTCGTCGCGGGCCAGCGCGTAGATGACTACCGCCTCGACGTACTCTTTGAGCGCGTCCTGCGTGTACCCGCTGTGATACAGGTCGGCATAGTCGGCCACGACGGCGCGGATGGCGTTGGCGGCGTCGCGGGCCGTGTCCAGGCGCGCGCGCGCGACGTCCCATTCGTGGCGGTGCACGGCGCGGATGGCGTTGGCGCAGTACTGGATCAGCCCGCGCGACTGGTTGATCGCCGCGTCGCGGGCGGCATTCTTGGCCTCGAACTGCGCGCGGATGTCCTCAACGATGGTGTCGAGGATGTCCAGGTTATCCATTGGGGGTATCCCTGTCCTCTGGCCCACCGCCGCCTTCGTCCGGCGGGCGGATGGCGCCGAAAAGCTGGTCGGCGAGCGTCTGCGGGCGCGGCGGCACCTTGATCTCGCCGTGCTGGTCCTCGTAGCGGGCGATGTTGTCCTGCAGCGCGATGAGCAGCATCTTGGCGTTGGTTGGCGTGAGCACCAGGCGCGCTCGCACGCGCGCTTGAGGAACGTTGGGCAGAATCTGGGCGAAGTCGAGGAAGACTTCCCAGGGCGAATGGGTGATGATGGCGAAGTTGGCGTAGATAGCAGCGAGGTCGGCGGGGATTTCCAGATTGAGCCGTCGCTGGATAGGCTGCTGCGGTTCGGTCATGTCAGGCGATCCTCCTCCTTGTAGGGAACCCATTCCCAGGCAGGTTGGCGTTGCGCGCAAGAAACAGCCGCGAGCGTGCCCTCAACCCGGCTGTTCTCAGGCGCATTCTACACCGGCGCGATGCGCAGCAACAGCAGCGGGCGCATGGCATCCTCCGAGCGAGCCAGGTCTTGTAGGGGAGGGTTTGGAAACCCTCCCCTACAGCGGGACGTCGCGCCCCGAATCGAACATGCACGCGGCGATCCGCCCGCTAGAGCGCGTTATGAACTCCGCACGCTCGGCGCAGCGGGAAGCGCGCAACGCCATGTGCGGCGCATGACCCCACCCTGTGGTCCCTCCCCGCTGGCGGGAAGGGACGAGTTTCTCCCCTTTCCCTGCTTGCGGGGAAAGGGGCCGGGGGATAGGGGTTCAAAAGTGCATCACGCACTCTAGAAGGGCAGATCATCGGCTTCTGTCGGGGTCTCGCCGCCGACTTCCTCCGCCTCTCCGCGCCGACCCAGGAACTGGACGTCGCGGGCGGTCAGTTCGAGCGTAGCGCGCGGCGTTCCGTCCTGGCCCATGTAGGCGGAGGTATCCACCTCGCCGGCGACCATGATCTGCATGCCCTTGTGCACGTACTGGTTGACCGTCTCGGCCAACTGCCGCCAGGCTGAGACACGGAACCAGGTTGTCTTCTCGCGCTGCTCGTTGGAGTTGCGGTCCGTCCAGCGGCGGCTGACAGCCACGCTGAAGTCGCACACGGCCACACCCGACTGGGTGTAGCGCATCTCCGGGTCACGCCCCACATTGCCGATGATCACCGTATACTGATAGCCTGCCATGAGGACCTCCTGGGAAGCCGCACCCCTGCGTTGCTCGTAGCGAGAGATTGCCCAGATTATAACAGAAATAGAACGCTTGTTCCATCTTTCATATGCCCCGCCGCCGCGCAAGCTGCTCGGCGAGCAGGCGCGCCACGACCTGAGCATCGGCCTGGCCGCGCATCTCGCGCATGACCATGCCCATCAGGAACTTGAGCAGCTTTTCCTCGCCCGCCAGGTAACGGGCCACCTCAGCGGGATGCGCGTCGAGCACGCGGGTGACGACCTCGCCCAGCACGCCCGCATCGCTGACCTGAGCCAGCCCGCGCGCCGCAACCAGGGCCGCCGGATCGCCGCCCTCCGCGTAGAGCGTCTCCACAAGCTGTCTGGCCACGCTGTGAGTGATCGTCCCCTGCTGAACCAGCGTCACCAGGGCAGCAAGGGCCTGCGGCGTCAGCCGGATCGCGCCGATGTCCTGGCGGTCGCGGCCCTCGCTGTTCATCAGGCGGAAGACCTCGCCGCTCAGGTAGTTGGCGACCCCCTTGGGATCGCCGCCCGCCGTCACCGCCGCCTCGAAGTACGCGGCGACAGCCTGCTCAGCGACCAGCACCGAGGCGTCGTAGCGGCTCAGCCCAAACTGCCCCATGAAGCGGTCGCGCCTGGCGTCGGGCAGCTCTGGCAGGCTCGCGCGCCCTTCTTCCACCCACGCCGGGCTGATCTCCAGCACGGGCAGGTCTGGCTCCGGGAAGTAGCGGTAATCGTCGGCGCTCTCTTTGACGCGCTGCACGACAGTCACCTGGCGCGCCTCGTCCCAGCCCATCGTCGCC
>JAGPFT010000092.1 GCA_018056405.1 Anaerolineae bacterium | reverse complement strand
CTGGCGAGAAGCGGCAAATAGACGAGAATGTCGGGGGAGGTGTAGATCGGGACAAGCTGCAGGCCAGCGACTTTGTGTTCGGTGACGAGCGCGTCTTTCCCGTGGTGACGCCGGCGGATGTCTCGGACGCAGTGCGATCCTGGGGACGCTATCGCGGGCCGCATACCTTCGAGGAGTTCCGCCGTCGCCTGATTGCGCTGTGCCGCCGCAAGGGGACGGCTTTTGTGGCGGCGCTACCCGAGGAGTGGACTGAGAGTCGGCCAGTGAAGTCGAGCGGGGACTGGGTGCTGGACGTGCTCGCCGTTCCCTATGGCGGCCCGAGAGGTGGCAAGGACGCGGATGGTGAGTACTTTGACGCCGATACCAACCTGCACGACGAGGAGTATCCGACGCCGCCCCTCGTCTACTATCACGGCATGACGCCGGAGGGCAAGCCGGCTGGCACGCCCGAGTACATCGGGCGCTATCTCAAGCGTTGGCGTGACAATGCGGGCGTCTGGATCCGCTATGCCCTCGACAAGACAAATCAGTGGGCGAAGCGAGTTTGGGAGGCCGCGCAGCAGGGCACGGCTCGCTGTTCCTCTGGAACGCTGGTGCATCTGCGGCGTGTGGACGCCGACGGGCACATCCGCGAGTGGCCGTTGGCCGAGGTGAGCGCCTTCGATATGGGTGAGGGGCGTGAGCCGGCCAATGCCTATGCGGTGGCGATTCCGGCAATGAAAGCCATTTATGAGCAAGCGGGCGTTGCAATGCCCGTGGACGCTGACCTAAAGGCGCTGGAGAAAGGGGCCGGTGAGGCTCGCGAAGGCGCGGGACAGCAGAGCGAACACAATTCTATGGAGGCTACTAACATGGACGAGAATGAGCTGAAAAACCTGGTGACGAAGACGACCGCGGAGGCTGTCGTGGCGGCTCTGGCCGCGCGAGATGCTGAGGCGGCGGCCAAGGCCAAGGCGCAAGAAGAGTTTGAGGCCGCGGTCAAGGCGGAGGCCGAGAAGAGGCTGGCGACTGAACGGAGGCGATTGCCCGACGGCTCGCCCTACGTCACGCGCTATGACGGCGTGAAGCAGTTCGACAACTGGACTCTTGAGGATCTGGCATCCTGGATTCCGTTCGTGAATAGCGCGATCAAGACGGGCAACCGCTTGGCGCGGCCCTTGCCCGATAGCATCTATCAGGCGCTGTTTCTGCGCGTGCAGGAAGAGGGCGAGAAGAGCGCCGTTGGACGCGCTGGCCTGAAGGCTCTCGGGCGCTGCGTGACCCCCGACGGCATGCCGCTCACGGCCATCAAGGCCAACGAGGTTATGCAGTACGACCTGGCCGGCTACGGCGACGAGTGGGTGCAGATTCTGTACTCCGATGTGCTCTGGGAGAAGATACGCTTTGGCACGCCGGTGCTGGACAAGATGCGCCCCTACATGCTGGAGATTCAGGGGGCCGAGACCCTGAGACTGCTGGTGGAGGGCGGCGATGTGGCGTGGTATCGCGTGAGCGAGGCGGCCAGCTTGCCGACGACCGAGGCGACGGGCATTCCCAATGCCACCTTCCCGACAAGCAGGGAGGGCACGGCCAAGCAGGATTTGACGCTCGGCAAGTTGGGGGCCAGGGTGCTGGTTTCAGGCGAGCTGTCGGCCTCTACGCCGATTGCGGTCGTGCAGGAAGTGCGCCGCAACATGGAGGTCTCTGGCCGCGAGATGATCGAGAATGTGCTCATCAACGGCGATACTGATACTACGGCCAGCACGAATATCAACGACATCGCCGGTACACCTGACGCGGGCGATCCGTTCCTGGTGGCCAACGGGTTCCGCAAGCTGGCGCTGGTGACAAACAATGCCAACAGCACCTCTGGTTCAACCCTGGACATCGGCGACTTTGCCACCGCCCTGTCGCTCATGGGCACGGGCGGCATCAATGCCTTCGCCGACCCGTCCAAGTGCAGCTTTATCCTGGACGTGAACACATGGGCCAAGGCACTGTCGCTGTCCGAGCTGAAGACGCAGGACGTGTACGGGATGGATGCTACCGTGCGGACGGGCCAGTTGCCCGCGATCTACGGCGTAGTGCCCATTCTCTCGGCGCAGATGCACAAGGTGACGGCTGGCGGCGCGGTAGTGGCCAACAATCTGAAGGCGAACAGCGCGGGCAAGATTGATCAAGATACGCTTACGAACAACACGACTGGCGCGATTCTGGCCGTGCGTTGGGATCAGTGGCGCATGGGCTATCGGCGTATGCTGCAGTTCGAATCCACGCGCATTGCACGCGCGGACGTGACTGAGCTGGTGAGTCTGGCCGAGATTGCCGTCATTTATCGGGACATCGAGGCCGCGGCTGAGGTTTACAACGTGACCCTCTAACGGAGGCGGCGGATGTTGTACTCCTGGCTGGACTGGCAACGCAAGATGGATCGGTTCCTGCGCTGGTTCGCCAAGTTCCTCTGGCGAGGGCTACTGGCGATATTGGCGCTGGCTCTTCTGGTCTTTCTGGCGGCCAAGCTGGCGCAACTGATCGGGTTCGTCTAATTCGACTTTGGGGGCGCGCGCCGAACGCGCCCCCTTGGAGGCATGAACAATGAGCAGATCGTACATTCTGCGTCAGGGCTACTCGCGCCTCGAAGACCTGGCCAACGGGCTGCTGGCCGCCCTTCCATTCGTGGGCGCGACGTACTGGCTCGACCCGGCGCATGGCGACGACGGCAACGACGGCTCTGCGCCGCAGCACGCCATCAAGACATTGGCGGCCGCCTATGCGCGCTGTGCGGATGGCGCGCATGATGTGGTGCTCTTTCTGGGAGGCCCGACGGCGGACAAACCGGCGGCCAAGGTCACCTGGGCCAAGAGCTTCACGCACCTCGTGGGGGTCACGAATCCCCTGCCTGGCATGGGGCAGCGTTGCCGCATTGTCAATGACGCTTCCGTTGACTTGGCCATGCTGATGGAGGTCAGTGGCTCCGGTTGCATCTTTGAGAACATCCAGTGGTTCGATGGCAAGGACAAGGACGAGGACGGGGCGTGCCTGCTGGTGAGTGGCGGGCGCAACCTGTTCTGCAACTGCTTTGTGGCGGGCATGGGCCATGCCACGCCGGCGGCGCGGGCGGGCAGCTACTCGCTCAAAGTCACGGGCGAGGAGAACGTCTTCGACAACTGCACCGTTGGTCTTGATACCATCGAGCGCACTGGGGCCAACAGCGAGCTTATCGTAGCAGGGATTCGCAATCGCTTTATACACTGCGACATCCGCTCCAACTCAGTAAAGGCGGAGAAGTTTCTGGCGAGCTTCGATACGACTGCGGACACGCGTGACACCATCTTCGAGGATTGCCTGTTCTTCAACTACTCGACCAACTGGGCGACGGGTATCACGAATGCGTTTCACGTGCCGGCTGGCGCTACGCACTATGTGATCCTGCGTGGCAATTGCCAACTGGTAGGTGTGGACACGGGCTGGGCCGATACAGTCACGCATGTCTACGGTGCGGGGCCGAAGCCTGACGCGGGCTTTGGGGTGTCGCTGAATCCGACG
This sequence comes from Anaerolineae bacterium, assembly GCA_018056405.1. Taxonomy (GTDB): domain Bacteria; phylum Chloroflexota; class Anaerolineae; order Aggregatilineales; family Aggregatilineaceae; genus UBA2029. Next base: position 4,997 of record JAGPFT010000092.1, on the reverse strand, counting down.
ACCTAGTGAATGGAGGCGGCCATGGCTTATGCAACGCTGGCCGAGTTACGCGCCCTGTTGGGCTATGAGCCGGCCAATGTGGATGATGATGCCCTGCTCACAGCCCTGCTGGGTCGCGCGCAAGCCATCATCGAGCAGCGCACGGGGCGGCGCTTTGAGGCTGTCGCCGCGACGCGCTACTACGACCCGACGCGGGATTGCCTTGGCCAGACTCTGCGGCTGGACGCCGATTTGTTGGAGCCGACGCTGATGCGCAATGGCAACGGGGCGACCGTCTCCGCCAGTCAGTACGTGCTGCGTCCGTCCGGTGGGCCGCCCTATCGACAGATTGTGCTCAAGGCGTCCAGTGGCCTGATCTGGACATACGTGGACGACCCCGAGGACGCCATCAGCATTACGGGGTCGTGGGGCTACAGCGCCTCAGCGCCGCCCGACATCGTGCAGGCGACGCTACGGCTGGCCGCCTACATGTATCGGCAAAAGGACGCCCAGGTCTATGACGTAAGTGCGGAGCCGAGCGCGGGCGTCATTACCGTGCCGCAGGGGATTCCGCGTGACGTACGACTTACGCTGGACAGCTATCGGGAGCTGCTGTAACATGACGACGTACAGCGAGTTTCTGCGGCGACTGGGCGAGGTATCCATCGAAGGCGTCGTGCGGCGTTACGGCCTGGGGCAGACCCCGCCGGCGAGCCTGAACGCCGGCGAGTTGCCGGCGTCCTGGCTGCAACTGCCCGAGGGCGCGCATGAGGACTATGCCTTCGGCGGTGGGCTGACCTGGCCCGAGTTCCACGTGCAACTGATTGTGGCGACAGCGCCGCTGGCGACCAGCACCCTCGCGGACGCCTTCGAGAGTCTCGTGAGCATGATGGACGCCATACGTGCGGCGCTCGAGGATAGCATACTGGCCAAGTCGAGGACGGTTATGGGCATGAAACAAGCGATCGTGACTGTGGCAGGAATTGAGTACTGGGCTGTGGTTTGTAATGTGACTGCAAGTGGCTGACTAAGGAGGTTAGCATGGCATACACGCGATTGACTGCACAGCAGATTGTGAACACTGGGTTGGCTCCGTCCTATGTGGCGGCAGCATCCGCGGGAAACGACTTTGCGAATGACGGCAGGATGTTTCTACACGTGAAGAACACCTCCGGCAACGACATTACCGTCACTATTGCCACTCCGCGCAAGGTGGACGGGCTGGACGTGGCCGAGGATACGGTGAGCGTCGTCAAGACCACCGGAGAGAAGTTCATCGGCCCCTTCTCGCCCGAGACGTTCAATCAGGTGGGCGGGCTGGTATACGTGACTTACAGCGCCGTGACAAACGTCTCAGTGGCGCTGTTCAGACTGTAAAGGAGGCTTCCTGTGACAAAGACGACCGGAGCGATTACGGGTATTGACGCGACAATCTACGTGTCGACTGACGATGTGACTTATACGGACATCTCGGGAACGGCCAACTCGTGGAGTATCAAGGGCGGCGACCGCAAGGCGGGTGATCTGCACGTCCTCGGCGCGGATACGCCGATTGTCAAGACGGGCAAGCTGCAGATGGTGGACGTGACGCTGAAGGTAGTCTACAGCGAGATTGCGGCGGAAGGCGCTGACCTGATAAACGGCTATGTGAGCGCCAATACCCCCGTCTATCTGCGGCTGCGCCCCAAGGGGGACGGTGCTGGCAAGTGGCAGTTCAAGGGCGGGCCAGGTTACTTCCTGACGCCATCCATCCCGTCCGTGGACGCTGGTAACGAGAAGCCGGTGCTGATTGAGACGCACTGGGTTGGCCCCGATATGACGCAAAGTGCACAGACGTGAGGAGGCATGTATGGCGGACGAGCAGAACGAGTTGCGGGTGCACGTCAACACGGGCATTATGACGTGGGGCGACCTTGAGGATATGGAGAGCATGAAGAGTCCGCGTGCACTGCGCACGACGCTTGAGCGATTTGTCACCGTGGAGGGCAAGTCGCTCCGCGACCTGACGCTTGGCCAGATGCGGCAGGTGATCAAGCAGATTGTAGCGGCCATGACCGCAGAGGGCGAAGCAAAAAACTGAGGAAGCGGCTCATCGACTACCTGTTTCTGGGCAAGGGTGGGCCGCCCCTTGAGTACATGACCTATGTGCTCTGCAGATTCTATCATTGCCGCCCGAGCGAATTGCGACAGGAGAGTCTCTCCACGCTCCTCGAGCAACTGGTTTGCGCGGAGATGGACGCCAAACTGAACAAGCCGGAGGCGTATGGCTGACGAAACTATTCGCATTGTCATAGAGGGCGAGGATCGGGCATCTGGGAGCCTGAACAGCGTCTCCAGCGCGCTCGGGGGCATCTCCAGCATTGCTTTTGCCATGGTTGCCGCCCGGGTTCTGGAGAGCCTCGCCGAGGCTCTCGGCAATCTTGGGAAGGCCGCCTATGACGCCATTGCCGACTACCAGAAGGCTGAGATGACCATGGACTCGCTGATGGCGCGCGAGTTGCTCGCCGCCGGCGGCGCCGAGGACATGGCCGACGCGTTCAGTAAGACGGCAGGGCCGGCGGAGGACATGCTGAAGCGGGTGACTGAGATTGCGCTCTCCAGCCCGTTTGACGAGTCCGATATACAGGCCGTGATGCGTATCGGTATGGCGTATGGCGTCAGCTCAGAGACGGCTCTGGACATGGCTCAGGCCCTCGCCGACTTTGCCGCGGGCACCGGCCTGAGTGCTGATCGTCTCCCGCGCTTGGCGCTTGCATTGGGGCAAGTCGAGTCCGTGGGCTATCTGACGGGCATGGAGATGCGGCAGCTGACGGAGGCGGGGCTTGGCGTGGACACGGTAGCCCGCGCCATGAAGATGCCTGTCGAAGACGTAGCCGAGGCCATCACAGACAAGAAGATTGCCGCCGAAGATCTGATTCCCGCGCTGAATAAGGTCATCGAAACCGATTTTGGAGGCGCGGCGGCGCGTATGGCCTTCAGCTGGTCCGGCCTGGGGGAGACGGTTGGCGACGTGGGGACTATCAGTCTGCGTTCCATGTTGACGCCAGCATTCGAGGCTCTTGAGCCGCTGCTGACGCGCTTTATCAATGCGATTACCAACCCGACGCTGCAGACGCAACTGAGTACGTTGGGCGAAACTATCGGGACAAAGGTTGCCGCAGCGGTCGAGTGGCTGTCGGGCGCTATCGACTGGTGTATCCAGAACTGGGATTGGCTGAGCGTAGCCCTGCGTGACGCCGCTATCGCCTTCGCCGGCATCATGATTGTCCTGGCCGTTGCCGGAGCCATCTATGCGCTCACGACTCCCGTGGGCCAGGTCATGATGATCATCGGAGTGCTCACTGCGGTCGTCGGTATCTTTGCCGCGGCGTGGGAGACAGACTGGGGCGGCATTCGTACCTTTCTCGAAAGCGTCTGGTCGGACTATCTGCAGCCGACCCTGCAAACCCTCGCCGATTTCTTTACGGTCAAACTTCCTGAGGCCTTCGGCAAGGCCAAAGAGTGGTTTGTGGACACCTGGAACGGCATACATGATTCCGCGGTGGAGATTACCGACAGGATTGTTGTGGCCATCAAGACGCCGTTTCAGGACGCCTACGACTGGCTCAAGAATCTATGGAACGGGCTGATAGAGTGGATTCGCCATATCTTCGACAATGTGCACATCCCATTGCCCCACTTCAACGTCAACTGGACAGAGATTCTAGGCGTGCGTATCCCGAGCGGCGTGAGTGTGGACTGGTATGCAAGTGGACTGGATGCCGTCTTTAGCAAACCGACGCTGATTGGCGTGGGCGAGGCCGGGGCCGAGCGCGTGCAGGTAACGCCGCTGAACGCTCCGACTAAAACTGAGCGTGGCGGTGACACCTGGAATATCACGATATACCCACGCGAGAGCGAGGTGAGCAGCCTGCGCGACTTGCTGACGATGTTACAGATGGCGGGGGCGTAAATGGCAGTGCCGAGTCAGGAAACGTTCATGCTGCGAAACAGCGCCGGACGCGAGATTAGCCTGTCAGGGCCGGCAGTGTACGTTATTGAGCATGACGGCCTGGGCGAACCGGAGACCCGTGAGGCCATCGAGCAGGGGCCTTATCAGGATGGGCAGACCCTTACCGGCGAGCAACTCGAACGGCGGGTTATAACGCTCAAGCTACTGATAAGCGCGGATGAGGAGCTGCTGGAAGCGCATACAGACGAGTTCCACAAGATGTTTAACCAGCTGGGACGCTCCTATTGGCTGGATGTAACCAGAAAGGACGGCGAAGTCCGGCGGCTGGACGTGCGGCGCAAGGCGGGACTGAGCTTGCCGCGCAAGGCAGGCGATCCATATGGGCAACTGATAGATGTGATCCAGTTGGTGGCGGATGATCCCATCGCCTACAACACAGATATCCAGCTAGTCGTGTTCGCCTTAGGCGGCGGCGGGACAGGGACGCCGGTACCAACTCTGATACCCATGAGTGTGGGGGCGTCGGCCATAGACATGACGCTGCCCATCACTTATGCAGGGACATGGCGGGCCTTCCCGATCATCCGATTCTACGGGCCGCTCACCGACCCGATCCTGACGAATGTAACCACCGGCGAGAAGCTCAGCTTTTCGGGCGTCACCATCGCGGATGGGGATTGGTACGAAGTAGATTGCCGCTACGGGTACAAAACAGTGGTGGATGATGGCGGAAACAATAAACTGGCCGACCTGGCCACTGACAGCGACCTGGCGACATTTCACATTGCGCCAGAGGACGAGGCTGTGGGTGGCATCAATGAGTTTCATCTTACAGCCACGAGCGTGAATATGAACAGCAAAGTGAATGTGCAGTATCAGAACAGATATCTGGGGGTGCTCTAATGGCCGAGGATTCAATGCTATGGACCACCAGCGGCATAGGCGACGGCGCGGCCGGCGGATATACAATGAATGAATGGCGGTATATGTTGCGCAGCCTATTTCTGCGCAACATGGCCACGATGGGTGTGGCATATGGATACGGCAATGCGCTGGAAGTGACCAA
>JAGPFT010000091.1 GCA_018056405.1 Anaerolineae bacterium | reverse complement strand
CACCATTGCCGTACCTGCCGGTTACGACGCCGGGCACCCCAAGCTGACCCTCTACGTCGGCTCGCAGATTCCCTACGAGGATCGCCGCCAGACGGCCACCGCCCTCGGCCTGCCCGAAGACCAGGTGCGCGTGCGCGGCACGCTGATCGGCGGCGGCTTCGGCGGCAAAGAGGACATCGCCGGGCAGATTCACGCCGCCCTGCTCGCCCAGGTCACCGCTCGCCCGGTCAAGATGCTCTACACGCGCCAGGAGTCGCTGCTTTTCCACCCCAAGCGCCACGCCACGATCATCCGCATCAAAACCGGGGCGAAGCGCGACGGGACGCTGACCGCTGTCCAGGCCACGCTCTACGGCGACGCCGGCGCGTATGCCAGCCTGTCGGACAAAGTGATGACGCGGGCCACCACCCACGCCACCGGCCCCTACGTGGTGCCGCACGCCAAGATTGACTGCTACGCCATGTACACCAACAATCCGCCGTCGGGCGCGTTTCGCGGCTTCGGCGTGACGCAATCTGCCTTCGCTGTGGAGCAGAACATGGACTTGCTCGCCGAGGCGCTGGGCATGGACCCGCTGGAGCTGCGGCGCAAGAACGCGCAGCGCGTCGGGGCGACGACCGCCACCGGCCAGGTGCTGCGCGAGAGCGTCGGTCTGCCGCAGACGATTGAGCACGTCGAGCGCGACATGCGCGGCGGCGATCCCGCTTTCCGCTGGGGCTGGCGCGAGGGCACCAAGGGCTACGGCTGGGGCGTCGCCTGCGCCTACAAGAATACGGGATTGGGCGGCGGCGCGCCCGACCGTTCGACGGCGGAAGTCGAGGTCTTCGCCGACTCGTCCGCCGAAGTGCGCACCTCGTCCGCCGACATGGGCCAGGGTCTCAGCGTGGTGCTGGCCCAGGTGACGGCGGAGGAGCTAGGGCTGCCCGTCGAGCGCGTGCACGTCCTGCTCTCCGACACCGATCTGACGCCCGACGGCGGCCCGACGACCGCCTCGCGCCAGACGTATGTCAGCGGCAACGCCGCCCGCCACGCCGCGATCACCCTGCGCCAGGCGCTGGCCGCCGCCGCCGCCGAACGGCTGGGCGTGTCTCCCGAACAGATTCGCTTCGAGAATGGGCAATTGCGTCACAATGACTCAGTGGTCGAGATCGGCGACGTGGTGGGCTGGATGCGCGAGCAGGGCCAGGAAGCGAAGGTGCGCTACGTCTTCGATGCGCCCAAGACGCAACCGCTCGGCACGGGCGGCGACATGCACTTCGCCTTCTCCTATGCCACGCAGGCGGCGCTGGTGGAAGTAGACCTGGAGACGGGCGCGGTCAAGGTGCTCAAGGTCATCGCGGCCAACGACGTGGGCCGGGCCATCAACCCCAAGACGCTCGAAGGGCAGGTCGAGGGCGGCATCGTCATGGGCCTGGGCAACTGCCTGACCGAAGAATACATTGTCGAGGACGGCGTGCCCTGGTCTACGCTGTTCGCCCGCTACAAGATTCCCAGCATCAGGCACGCGCCGGAGATCGTCTCGCACTTCGTCGAGGAGCAGGTCTCCAGCGGGCCGTTCGGGGCTAAGGGCGTCGGCGAGATCACCTTGATCAACACCACGCCGGCCATCGCCAACGCCATCTACCACGCGACGGGCGTGCGCGTCTATCGCATCCCGGTGGATCAGGATGCCTTGCTGCGCGCGCTGAAGGCCGGCGCGACAGAAGTCCACGCCACGTGGCATGATGTGAGGTAAGGGCGTCTTTCGGCTCCGGGGCAAAGATTCACCGCCGAGGCGCAGAGGGCGCAGCAGCGGCTTGCCTGTTATCGCCGGATTCCTTCTTATGTCCGGCTTGAATCTGTCCAAGACTCCGACCGCAGTACACTGTCCCCCCCATCTCTGACCCTTCCCTCACAAGGGGGGAAGGGAGAAAAGCTGCGGGCCTGCTCCCCTTCCCCTGGCTTTGCGATACTGTTGGCGAAATGCCTCCGTAGGGGGGGTGCATTCGGATTTGGGGGCAGGTGCAGAGATCGGTTGCAGACCTCACCTCCGGCCCCCTCTCCATATACGGAGAGGGGGAGTAAGTATCTGGCTCAATCCCCTCTCCGCGTGTGGAGAGGGGACGTAACCACACCCTGACTCCCCCTCTCCACCACGTGGAGAGGGGGCCGGGGGGTGAGGCTTTCAAACGGCTTCCGGCGCGGACATGAGCGCCCGCCTGGTCACGTTCCGAGACAAGGGTGATGGGCAGTTCCAGGTGTCGTCACCGTCAGGTAGTAAAACCTTATGGCCGGATTTCGTCGCATAACCCTACGTCGTGTGACACAGAGCAGCGCCCTTACGAGACCGGCGTAAGGGGATTCGCCAACAGTATCGCTTTGCTGGGGGAAGGAGCCAGGGGATGGGGGCCTTCGACGACTGCCTGACAACACATTCGTGGACCCCCACGCGCCTGCCGCTTCCCGATCCTAGAAAATTCGTGCTACCATTAGGGCATCCGGGCCGGCGGGTTGGGGTCGGGCGCTGCTCTGCTGCGCCCGGCCTGAACCAACCACCAACCACCAATAACCAACCATCCACGAGGTGCCCCATGCCTTTTGTCGAAGCTCCCACCACCTTTTACCTGGGCCGGCGATTCGATCCGGCGGCACATCAGCCAACCGACGAGATCGTCTACTATGATTCGCGCGACCTGACCACGCACGCCGTCGTGCTGGGCATGACCGGCAGCGGCAAGACCGGCCTGTGCGTCACCCTGCTCGAAGAGGCGGTGATGGACGACATCCCGGCCCTCGTCATTGACCCCAAAGGCGACATCACCAACCTGCTGCTGACCTTCCCCGCGCTGCGCCCGGCGGACTTCGCGCCCTGGATCAATCTCGACGATGCGCGCCACGCCGGGCTGGAAGCGGACGAATACGCGCAGCAGGTGGCAGCGCAGTGGCGCGAGGGCCTGGCTAGCTGGCACATCACGCCAGCGCGCCTGGAGCAGTACGCCCAGAAAGCGCGCTTCAGCATCTACACGCCCGGCTCCGATGCCGGCCTGCCGGTCAGCATCCTCGACGCGATGCAGGCCCCACGCCATGGCTGGGGGGAGGGCGACGACGAGTTCTACCGCGAGCAGATCAGCGGCATCGTCACCGCGCTGCTGGCACTGGTCGGGCGCACCGTCGAGCCGATCAAAGACCGCGAGCACGTGCTGATCGCCAACATCTTCGAGCACGCCTGGCGGCGCGGCCAGGACATGTCGCTGGAAGACGTGATCCTCCAGGTGCAGAAGCCGCCCTTCGCCAGGTTGGGCGTCTTCGACGTGAACACATTCTTCCCCGAAAAGGACCGCTTCGCCCTGGCGATGGAACTGAACAACATCATCGCCGCGCCCAGCTACCAAAGCTGGATGCAGGGCGAGGCGCTGGACGTTCAGAGCCTGCTCTACACGCCGGAGGGCAAGCCGCGCGTCAGCATCTTCTACATCGCCCATCTCAGCGACGCCGAGCGCATGTTCATCGTCACCCTGCTGCTGGAAAACGTGCTGGCCTGGATGCGCACTCTGAGCGGCACGACCAGCCTGCGCGCCCTGCTCTATTTCGACGAGCTATTCGGTTTCTTCCCCTCGCATCCCTACAATCCGCCCAGCAAGGAGCCGCTGATGCGCCTGCTCAAGCAGGGGCGCGCCTTCGGGCTGGGACTGATGCTGGCCACGCAGAACCCGGCCGACATTGACTACAAGGGCCTGGCCAACGCCGGGACGTGGTTCGTCGGCAAGCTGCAAACCGAAAACGACAAGAACAAAGTGCTGGGTGGGATGCAAAGCCTGGTCACGGCGGAGGATGGGCTGAACCTCAGCGACGTAGACCGGCTGTTGGGCAGCCTGGCCCCGCGCGTCTTCGTCATGCACAATATCCACGACCGGGGCGGCCCCGTCCCTGTCCACACGCGCTGGACGATGAGCTACCTGCGCGGCCCGCTGACTCGCCAGCAGATTCGGACGCTGATGGCCGCCCAACGCGAGCGCCCGCTGTATCCGGCGCGCGCCGCCGCACGCCCGCCGCTGGCCCCGGAAATGCCGCCCGGCCTGCCGGAGATGCCCTCGCGCCAGGCAACGCCGCGCCCGCCCACCCTGCCGGACTTTGCGCCGCCGCCGACCCTGCCCGACGAGTCCACGCAGCCGACGGCGGCCGGCACCACACCGCCGCCGCGCGAGCCGGCTCCCGCCCGCTACGAGACTGGCGTCCCGTTGCCGGAGGGGCTGAGCCTGACGCCGCCGGTCGTGTCGGCGAGCATCCCTCAGCACTTCCTGCCGGCACTGGTCACGTTGGAAGCCGCCGTCGAAGGGTGGGAACACGAGACGGGCCAGCGCGCCGACCGCCCCGGCGAGGCGCGGCTGGCTTACGAGCCGGTGCTGCTGGCTCAGGCCGACGTGCGCTTCGCCGACCGCAAGAGCAATATCTCCCAGATCGGCTACTACGCCTATCATGTGCGCGACGTAGCCCAGGGGGGCTTGCTGCGCTGGGAAGAGCACCGCGCCCCCTACACCGACCCGCACGACCTGGGGAGCGAGCCGTTCGGCGAGGCCGCTTACGGCGACCTGCCGCCGGGTCTGGCCGATGCGCGGCGCATGACAGCGCTGGCCCGCGAGCTAGAGGACTACCTCTACAAGACGGCGGCGCTGACAGTGCTGCATAACCCCGACCTTGACCTTTTCGGCGCGCCGGGGATGTCCCGCCGTGACTTCCTCGTTCAGGCGGGCGGGCTGGCCCGCCAGCGCCGCGACGCGGAGATTGATGCTGTCGCCCAACGCTACGACAAGATTTTTGACGGGCTGGAAGAACAGTTGCGGCGCACGGCGCGCGATCTGGCGTCCGAACAGCGGGAACTGGACGCGCGGCGCAGCGAGGAGTTATTCACGACCGGCGAGGCGATGATGAGCCTGCTGCGCGGGCGCACCAGCTACACGCTCTCGCGGATGAGCCGCACGCGGCGCTACCGCCAGCAGTCGCACGACGAGGTGTACGAGGCCGAGCAGCGCATCAGCGAGTTGGAAGCGCAGCTTGAGCAGGCTCAGGCGGCGATGGAGAGCGAGTTACGCGCTATCCACGACAGGTGGGCGCGCATCGCCGGCCAGGCCGAGGAGTACCGCATCAGCGCCTATAAGAAGGACATTCATCTCGGCGTGTTCGGCATTGGCTGGGTGCCGTACTGGTGGCTCGCGGCGGGCGGCGAGCCGGTGCTGCTGCCGGCGTGGGGGGAGTAGCGATCAGCCGTCAGCGATCAGTGGTCAGCAATTAGTGGGGATGTGCTACTGACGGCTGACAACCGATCACCGTTCGTCGGGTCCGCGAACAAGTTGTTGACGTGCTTATCCCCCCATCCCTGGCCCTTCCCCCACGAGGAGGGAAGGGAGAAGAGCGAGGGTCTCCTCCCCTTCCCTCCGCGCAGCGCGGGGGAAGGGGCTGGGGGATGGGGGGCAATCCTGGCGGCCAAGTAGCCGCTCCCAACAGATCGTTCGTGGACCCCCGTTCGTCTCTGCCATTTCTTCGCGCACGGCGACTGGTGTATACTGGATTCGTGCGCTCTGATGGGGCTGCGCGCCCGGCGCGCCCCGCTGCGCAAGTGAGATTCCCTTATGGCCCGCGATCCGCTCATCGGCAAGAAACTGGGCGATTACACCATCGAGAGCCTGCTCGGTCGGGGCGGCATGTCCCGCGTGTACGTCGGCTATGACGAATACCTGGATCGCTACGCCGCCGTCAAGGTGATCAGCGCCGACCTGGACGAGGCCGACGAGGCCGAGTACGCGCGCCGCTTCCAGACAGAGGCGCGAGCCATCGCCCGCCTGCGCCACCCCAACATCGTCGGCATCTACCAGTTCGGGCGCTCGGCGGGCATCTACTACATGGCCCAGGTGCTACTTGAGGGCGCTGACTTGCGCGTGCTGCTCAAAGCCTATGCCGAGCAGGGTCTGCGGATGCCCGCGCCGGAGATCGTGCGCGTGGTGCGCGACATCGCCAGCGCGCTCGACTACGCGCACGAGCAGGGCGTCATTCACCGCGACATCAAGCCGTCCAATATTATCCTGGAGCGCACGACGGGCCGGGCGATCCTCATGGACTTTGGGCTGGCGTTGAGCGTGCCGGAGGGCACGCTGGGCGACACGTTCGGCAGCGCGCACTACATCGCCCCGGAGCAGGCGATCTCGTCGGCGAAGGCCGTGCCGCAGAGCGACCTGTACGCGCTGGGCGTCGTCGTCTACGAGATGGCGACCGGCACCGTGCCCTTCGACGACCCCTCGGTGATGAGCGTGGCCCTCAAGCACCTCAACGACCCGCCGCCGCCGCCCACCGTCCACAACCCCGACTTGCCGCCCTCGGTGGAACAGGCTATCCTGCGCGCCCTGGAAAAAGACCCGGCGCGCCGCTTTCGCACCGGTGCGGCCTTCGCCGACGCGCTGGAGCGCGCCTATGAGGATGCGCCCGCCCACCTGCACGCCGGGCCGTCCATTGCCGAGTTGATGGCCTGGCAGGAAGCGTCGCCGGAGGCGCTGCGCACGCCGCCGCCCGAATTCCCGCTGCCGGAGCCGCCCGATCTGGAGGAATTGTCCTCGCGCCCCACGCCGCCGCCGGTTACATCCTACGCGCCTTACGCGCCGCCGGTGCCGGGCGTCGCCTCGCGCTTTGCCCAGCGACGCCAGCAGAAAGAAGCCGAAGAAGCCCTGCGCGCCATCGCCGACGGCGACCTGACGCTTGACGAGGAGGCGCTGGAAAACCTGCTGGAGTCCTACGACGCGCCGCGCGAGGTGAGCTTGGGAGGGCCGCGCCCGGCACCGGTCGTGCCGCCCCTGCTGGCAGAGCAGACTCCTGCTGAGACTGGTGTGGACAAGGCTGCCCACCCGCGCCGCCGCGTCCGGCTGCTGCTGGTGACGCTGATTTTGCTGGCGGTTGCTGTTGCCGCCCTCGTGCTGGTCACGCGGGGCGGCGACCGCAACGGCGAGACAGACGCGGGCGCGGGTGCCGTCGCCCTGAGCGCGAGCGATACGCCCGCGCCGACTGCCCCGCCGCCCTCCGCCACCCGCGCGCCCACGGCTACGCCGCAGCCCACTGAGTCCCCTGTTGCGACGGAGACTGAAGCTGGCACGGTTGTGGTCGCGCCAGCGCTGGCTGAATCACCCACCGAGGCCGAGTCGCCGACGGACACGCCGCTGCCCTCCGCCACCTTCACCGCCGCGCCCTCGGCGACGCCCACCACAGCGCCGACTGAAGCGCCGTCGGCCACGCCAACGGCGTTGCCCACTGCTACGCCTGTTGAAGTAGCAGCGCTGGAAGCGACTCTTGGCCCGCCGCTGGCGCTGCGCCTGGTGTACGGGCGCGACGCCCTGTTACTGGTCAACGTGTCCGGCGGGGCGCTGGATGTCGGCGGGCTGGTCTTCGAGCAGATTCCCGCCGAGGGGCCGGCGCGGCTGTTCCGCGCGTCCGCCTGGGAGCGCGAAGGCGTGGCCGACCCGCCCGGCTCCATGCGCGACGGCGGCTGCTACCAGGTGGTAACCCGGACGGCCACGCAGACCCAGCCCGACCGCGCGCTGTGCCCGGAGTTTCTCGGCTACGTGCGGTTGGACGGCGCGCAGCGCTATTTCTGGGACGCAACTTCGCCGGATGCGGTCTTCACCGTGCGCCTGAGCGGAGCGGACGCGCCGCTGGCCGAGTGTGCTGTTGCTGCCGGGGAGTGTGGGATTGCGATGGGGGCGCTGCCGCCCGCAGCCACACTCGCGCCCTCCCCCTCGTCCACGCCAACCGCCAGGCCGTCCTCCACGCCCGCGCCATCACCGACCGCCACGCCCACGCCGCTTCCGCCGGATGTCCGGCTGGTCTATGACAGCGATCAGGTGTGGCTGGTCAACGTCTCCGGCGAGGAACAGGACATCAGCGGGCTGGTCTTCGAGCAGTTGTTGCCCGACGGGACGGTGCGGCGCTTCGAGGCGGAGCAGTGGAACCGCCCCGATGTGCTCGCTTCGCCCGCGCAGATGCCGGCGGAGGGGTGTTTCCAGCTTGTGACCGGCGAGGGCACGCGCGCCTCGCCTGAGACTGCCGGCTGTGTGCGGTTGGTCGGATGGCTGCGCACCGGCGTCCCCAGCCGCTACTTCTGGCTGGCCGATGATCCCGGCGCAGTCTTCACCGTGCGCCGGGCGGAGGCGACCGCGCCGCTGATTACGTGCGTCATTGCTGCGGGGGAGTGCGCCTTCAGCCTGGCGGGGGAGTGAGTTCCCTGGTTATTGGTTGTTGGTTGTTGGTTGATCGCTTGGGGAAGCTATAGGACGGCTGGCCCTCATTCCTCGGCCCCTTCTCCCACGCTGGGGAAGTTCGGGGCGGACGGCAGCGTGAGAAGCATTGAGAGGGCGCCTAACCTCACCCCCTGGCTTCGCTACGCCCGGCCTTTCCCCCTCTCCGTTGACGGTTCACGCACCGACACATTTAACCCTTGAGGGGGTCGGACCGTCGAAAAAGACGAGCAAATCGCGAAAACGGGTCAGGATGAGCGCCTGAACGCCTCCTGCGAAGCGGTCCAAAAGGCGGAAGC
>JAGPFT010000090.1 GCA_018056405.1 Anaerolineae bacterium | reverse complement strand
GGGTAGACGATCGGGCAGGCGGTTCTCCCCTTCCTCTGGCTTTGCCGGGGGAAGGGGCTGGGGGATAGGGGCGTTCTGGCGATTGCCCAACAACTTGCTCGTGGACCTGCTCACGACCATATCGCTGGACGACAACCGGCACTGCTAACCGACGACCGACGACTGACTACTAATCACCGAACGAGGCACTCATGACCGGCTTAGAAAGCACACTGCGCGGGATCGTGCGCGCTGCCGCCCCCATCGTCATCGCCGGGCAGGGCGAGCTGCTCACCGAGCGCGCCGGCGTGATCAACCTGTCGCTGGACGGGACGATCATGCTGTCGGCCATGACTGCGCATCTGGTGGTGCGCGAGACGGGCAGCCTGGTGCAGGCAGTGCTGGCGGCGATGGCCGTTGGCGCGGCGGTGGCGCTGATTGTTGTCTTCTCCAGCATTGCCCTCAAGCTCAGCCAGGTGGCGGTCGGCTTCGTGCTAACCATCCTGTGCGCTGACCTGGCCGTGTTCCTGGGCAAGCCGCATTTCAACCAGCCCGGCAAAGAAATGCCCCATGCCCCGATCCCCTTCCTGCGCGATCTTCCGCTGGTGGGGCCGGTGCTGTTCGACCATAACATTCTGATCTACTTCAGCCTGATCCTGATCGTGCTGATGTGGTTCTACATCTACCGCACGCGGCCCGGCCTGACCCTGCGCAGCATCGGCGAGCAGCCTGAAGCGGCCTTCGTGCGCGGCACGCCGGTCAATGTGCTGCGCTACGTCTATGTGGTCATTGGCGGGTCGCTGGTGGGGCTGGCCGGGGCGACCTACTCGCTGTCGGTCAAGCTCGGCTGGAAGGAAGACCTCGGCGGCGAGGGCTGGATCGCCCTGGCTATTGTCATCTTCGGGTTGTGGGAGCCGGCGCGGGTGGCCCTGGGCGCGTACCTGATCGTCGGTCTGCGCTCGATTGCCATTGATCTGCAGGATAACGAGGTGATTGACCTGCCCTCGCAGATTGTCAATATGCTGCCCTGGTTCCTGATGATCATCACCCTGCTGGTGGCGACCAGCGGCGTGCTGACCCGCCTGGACCGCTACACGCCGGAACGCTTCCGCCCGATGATGCGCCGTTTCACGCGGGCCGCGCCGCCGCGCGCGCTGGGCACCACGTTCGAGAAGCACTAGGAGATCCCTCTGCAATCCGTCCTGCCTGGCTTGCGCGGCCTGCCTCTAGCGGATTGGGCGTTTTGAGCACAGCACCTGGGCGGCCTTATTAAAGTTTTTGCCTTTTTTTTTAATAACGGATATGGTCATGAAAGTCCGCTTTAATAAGGGTCGCACTGCCTATGGATGTTGATGCCTTCAAGAAAAGCCCTGCTGGCGTGATCGTGCAGACACCTAACCGCTATGCCGCGTTCATCCCCAATCCACTGCCTCCTAGACTCGAACCAATCGGCTTGAACATGCTGCGGCTTGTCTCCGATGCCGAACGAGCGGTGGGGCAACTGGCAGGCATCGGATATTCGGTGCCTAATCCTGATTTTCTCATTATCCCCTATACACGGCTGGAAGCTGTCGCCAGTTCGCGCATTGAAGGCACGCAAACTTCGTTGTCGGAGTTATTCTACTTCGAGGCGGCCCCCGAAAAGTCACATCTGACTGATGACCTGCGCGAAGTCAGGAATTACGTGTCTGCTTTGAACTATGGTGTAGAACGCCTGAAGACCTTGCCCCTGAGTTTGCGCTTGGTGCGCGAATTGCATGAGCGCCTGATGGCCGATGTGCGCGGCGGCGATCCGTACCAGACACCGGGAGAGTTTCGGCGGTCGCAGAACTGGATTGGTCCAGCCGGGTGCACCTTGAATGAGGCTACCTTTGTGCCTCCCCCACCGTCTGAGCTTATGCGTACCCTGGGAACATGGGAGAAATTTCTGCACGAGCGCGAGCAGTTGCCCATACTCATCCAATGTGCGCTCATGCATTACCAGTTCGAGACCATTCACCCCTTCTTGGATGGTAGTGGGCGCATCGGGCGCTTGCTCATCACCCTGTTTTTGTGCGAGCGCAAGGTGTTGCCCCAACCCCTGCTTTATCTGAGCGCTTACTTCGAGAAATATCGGGCAGAGTACTATGATCGCCTCCTTGCTGTTAGTCGGGACGGCGACTGGCAGGGTTGGCTCACTTTCTTCCTGCGAGGAGTGATCATCCAAAGTGAGCACGCCATCAAGTCCGCCAGACAGATTGTTGACCAGCGTGAAGCCTATCGCCAGATTCTGCAACAGGAAAAGGCTTCGTCATCAGTGCTCAATCTGCTGGACCTGATCTTCGCCAATCCCTATCTGACCGCTCCATACGTCACAAAAGCTATCGCCGTGACCGCGCCGACTGCCCAGCGTGCCATTGACCAGCTTACACGTCTGGGAATTCTAGAGGAAATAACAGGCCAGCAACGGAATCGGGTCTATATGGCCCGTCAACTGCTCCAATTGCTGACCGAGAACGAACCAGTCTATCGTCCTTCCTGAGGCTTCGCAAGGAGAGAACAAACTGTGCAAATCCTCAAAGACAAGATTCGGGCCGAGGGCAAGTACCTCGGCGACGGCATCCTCAAGATTGACGGCATCCTCAACCACCAGATGGACCCCAGGCTGATCCAGGCCATGGGCGAGGAGATCGCGCGGCGCTACCGCGACGCCAGGCCGACGCGCATCCTCACCGCCGAAGTGTCGGGCATTGCCCCGGCGCTGATGGCGGCGCTGGCCCTCGACATCCCCATTGTCTACGCGCGCAAGCACAAGCCAGTCACCATGTATGGCCCCATCTTCCTGGAGACCGCGCCCAGCCACACCAAAGGCGGCGAGATCAACCTGATGGTGGCCGCCGAGTACCTGCCGCCGGGCGAGCGCGTGCTGATCGTGGACGACTTCCTGGCCTCCGGCAGGACGCTGTTCGCCCTGGCGCGCATGGTCGGCGAGGCGCGCTGCACGCTGGTGGGCATCGTCGCCATCGTCGAGAAGGCCTTCGAGGGCGGGCGCGAGACGCTGGAGCGCAAGTATGGTGTGCCTGTGGATGCCCTGGTGACCATCACCCATATTGACGAGCACCACATCGAGTTCGCTGGTGACCCGCCGCGCGGCGTAGAGATTTAGCCGATGGCCCTCAAGGACGGCGGCATCGTCATCCTCGATTACGGCTCGCAGACCGCCCAACTGATCGCTCGCCGCGTGCGCGAGCTGGGCGTCTTCGCCGCCCTCGTCCCCTACGACGCCAGCGCCGCCGATGCCCAGGCCGCCGCGCCCGCCTTTCGCGGCGTGATCCTCTCCGGCGGGCCGGCGGGCGTCTACGAGCCGGGCGCGCCCACTCTGCCCGACTGGGTGCTGGCCAGCGGGCGGCCCGTGCTGGGCATCTGCTACGGGATGCAGCTTCTCACCCAGCGGCTCGGCGGGCAGGTCGCCGCGTCAGCGCAGCGCGAGTACGGCATGGCGACCGTCACTGTGCGCGCAGAGGGGGGCCTGTTCGCCGGGCTGGACGCCGAGCAGACCGTGTGGATGAGTCACGGCGACCGCCTGGAACGCCCGCCCGATGGCTTCGCCGCCGTCGCCTCCACGCCCAACGCCCCCTACGCGGCCATCGCCCACGAGGAACGCCGCCTGTTTGGCGTGCAGTTCCACCCGGAGGTGCAGCACACGGCGCACGGGCGCGACATCCTGCGCAACTTCGTCATCGGCGTATGCGGCGCGGCCACCGCCTGGACGCCAGAGAACTTCATCGCGGCCAGCGTGGAGGCCGTCCGCGCCCAGGTCGGCGGCGGGCGCGTGCTGCTGGGCATGAGCGGTGGCGTAGATTCGTCGGTCGCTGGCGAGTTGATCCACCGCGCGGTGGGCGAGCAGCTTCTGCCCGTCTTCGTCAATCACGGGATGCTGCGCCTGGGCGAGGCGGACGCCGTGATCACCCTGGGCAGGCGGCTGGGCTGGCAGAACATGGTCGCCGTAGACGCTACCGAGGAGTTCCTCGACGCGCTGCGCGGCGTGACCGAGCCAGAAGATAAGCGCCAGATCATCGGGCGGACGTTCGCCGAGGTCTTCGAGCGCGAGGCGAGTCGCCTGGGCGCGCTCGACTGGCTGGCCCAGGGCACGATCTACCCGGACGTGATCGAGAGCGCGGGCGCAGGGCGACCCGGTGCGCGGCGCATCAAGTCGCACCACAACGTCGGCGGGCTGCCCGACCGCCTGAAAGAGCGGCTGGTTGAGCCGCTGCGCGACCTGTTCAAGGACGAGGTGCGCCAGGTGGGGGCGCGGCTGGGCCTCCCCGACGAGATCGTGTGGCGGCAGCCGTTCCCTGGGCCGGGGCTGGGCGTGCGCTGTGTCGGCGAGGTGACGTGGGAGCGGCTGGAGATTCTGCGCGCCGCCGATCATATCTTCACCGGCGAGTTACGCCAGGCCGGGCTGCTGCGCGAGGGGACGGCGCAGGCGTTTGCCGTGCTGCTGCCGGTGCGCAGCGTGGGGGTGATGGGCGACAAGCGCACCTACGACGAGGTGATCGTGCTGCGCGCGGTGACGACGACCGACTTCATGACTGCCGACTGGGCGCGGCTGGCCCCCGACCTGCTGGCGCGCGTCAGCAGCCGCATTGTCAACGAGGTGCGCGGCGTCAACCGCGTGCTCTACGACATCACCAGCAAGCCGCCGGCCACGATTGAGTGGGAGTGACGACGCTGCTATACTAGCGCGCAACGATCTGTGCTCACTGTGCCGGAAAGCCCGCCCATGACCCGCGTCTTCATCAGCTACAGCCGCGCCGACGAGGTCTTCGCCCGCCGCCTGGCCACCGACCTCGACCACCTGGGGGCTGAGGTGTGGATTGACGTGGACGACATTCCCCCCGGCGCTAACTGGAGCACTGCCGTTCAGCAGGGTCTCGACACCTGCGATGCGCTGGTGCTGGTCATCTCCCCGGACTCCATGACCTCTAAGAACGTCGAGGACGAGTGGCAGTACGTCCGCGATGAAGGCAAGGCGATCCTGCCCGTGCTGTGGCGGCCCGTCCCCAAGTTGCACTTCCAATTGCGTCGCATCCAGTACGTGGACTTTCACCGCCAGGACTATGACACGGCGCTGGGACAACTGCGCGCCCGCCTGTTCGACGGGGCACTCCCCGCCCCCGCCGCTCCGTCCGCGCCCGGCGCGATCACGGCGAGCAGCGTGCGCCAGGTCGTCGCCCTGCGCGAGCTTGCCGCTCACCGCGACAGCGTGCGCGCCGTCGCCTTCAGCCCGGACGGGTCGCTGCTGGCCACCGGCTCCGACGACAAGACCGTGCGCCTGTGGCACACCGGCCAGCGGACGCGCATCCGCGCCCTGATCGGCCACGAGAAGCCGGTTAATGCGGTGGCTTTCAGCCCGGACGGATCGCTGCTGGCCTCGGCGTCGGACGACCGCACGGTGCGCCTGTGGGACGTGCAGCGGCGCTTCTGCTTGACCGCGCTGCGCGGCCACAGCGAGCGCGTCACGCACCTCGCCTGGCAGGGGGCGGGCGAGCGGCTCCTCTCCGCCGGCGACGACGGCGCGCTGCGCGTCTGGGACGTGCAGGCCCGCCGCCCCATGGCTGATGCCGGTCACGAGGGGGCCGCGCCGCTGGTCTTCGCCGCCAGCCAGGGCGGTGAGACGCTGGCCGAGATCGCCGGCGGGGAGCGCCTCCGCGTGTGGGAGGGGTCGCGCCAGGGGGTGCGCCTTGAGCGCGCCCTGCCCGCTGAGGGGTGCTGCCTGGCCCTCAGCCCGGACGGGACGCTGCTGGCCGTCGGCTTCAGCGAGGGCGGGCTGACCCTGCTCGACGCGGCCTCCGGCGACGAACTGGCCCGCGTGGACTACGCCGACTACAACGCCAACTGCGTGCGCGCCGTCGCCTTCAGCCCGGACGGGTCGCTGCTGGTGGCGGCTTCGCTGGATGGCGGCTTGCGCTTGTGGAAGGTGGCGACGATTCGCGCGGGGAAGAGCACGCGCGCTCTGCGCGCCCTGCACGCCCACGACGGCGGGCTGACCGGCGTGGCCTTCAGCGCAGACGGGATGTTGCTGGCCACCGCTTCGCACGACGGCACGGCGCGGCTGTGGGGGACGGGGGGAAAGTAGCGTCCGCCGGAGTTACACAGCCAGCTTCATTGCGGCCCCCCAGGTTTGTAAAAGCCGATCACACATTCCCGGTGCATTCTGTTCTCGATCTGCGAGTTTCGCTCCTGCCCTCGACGCGCGGGCATCATGCGCCGGTCACGATCCAGGTTGCGCACGCCAATATGCGC
This sequence comes from Anaerolineae bacterium, assembly GCA_018056405.1. Taxonomy (GTDB): domain Bacteria; phylum Chloroflexota; class Anaerolineae; order Aggregatilineales; family Aggregatilineaceae; genus UBA2029. The sequence continues at coordinate 2,430 of JAGPFT010000090.1, read as the reverse complement.
AATTTCAAAGCCGACCTGCTGCCCGATTTCTGCCAGGCAATCATCAGTGCGCGTATCTATGCCCCGAATGACCGAACTGCCCACCACGACGATAGCCGCTCGGCCCGGCCTGAGGACGCGGACCATTTCGCCGAGCACCCGCGCCATCTCCGAATAATAGCGATGCAACCCGGCCCCCTTAGCGCGATCTCTGGCGGCGATGGCCTGGATGATTGCGGCGGTTGTGGAGGGTAATTCCTCCATCTTGGTGCCATCCAGGGCCTCACTGCCGATGTACCGCTTGCGATACTGGGACAGAACATCTATCGGATAGCCCATCCAGACGAGCGAGAACTTATGCGCCCGCATGTAATCTATGGCGTTGGCGGGATACGGCGGCGACGTAACCACCAGGTCTACCGAGTGGCTCTTGAGCGGCAGGCTCTGGGCATTGCCACAGCCCAGCAGCACCAGGGGCCGGGCGGCTGGAAGGGCCGCCAGGCTGGTCAGATTCTGTTTCAGGCGCTTCTCGAACTCTTTGATCGGCGACCGGTATGGCTTGTCTTGGGCGCGATGCGGGCGCGTATGGGCCAGGTCGAGCGCCAGGGAGACTCCCCCCGATTTCGTGATAATGATAGACGAAAAGGCCAGCTCCAGGAAGCTGCGCACGCCGCCTTCTGGCAGGGCTTCAATCTGCTTCAAGAGGGCCAGCAACTCAAGCTGCGCCCCTGGCGCGAACCAGTAGTCTACGAACTCCTGGGTTGGGGCATCGAAGCGCCCGGCAAGCTCTGCCTGCAAATCCTCGTTCTGCTCATAGACAGCCGACTTTGCTTTCCTGAGCATCAGCAAGCCCGCCTGGGCAGCCTGTAGCGGGGCGACAGGGGTTGTCTTCGCGTTGCACAGGCGCAGCGCCAATGGGTCAATATCGAACCCGATCGCGCAACGACCTGCCAGCACTGCTTCCAGCAAGGTGGTGCCCGATCCGACCATCGGGTCGAGCACCACATCGCCGGGCTGAGTTAGGCCATCAATGAACTTGCGCGGCAGTTGGGGCGGGAACTTGGCCGGAAAAGCGTGCAGATCGTGCGTGAACTCTCGACTTGAACTGCTGTGGAAGTCCAGGTCGCTTGAAAGCAGCGAAACTAACCTCGACTGATAAGTGTCGGACATTGGCGATATGTGCTCGTTAAAGTCAAGCAGCCTGCCTCAAGGCAATTATACCTGTTTGAGGGGAGCAGTAAACTTTCAACCTATGCTACAATGCGAGGTAGGGCACGCCAGCACGAAGGAACAGCCCATGCCCCGCCCCGAACCCGCCTACCGCCGCCTGCTGCGTGAGGGCGGCTTCCCCGATCGCGTCCGCGCGGCGCAGGCCGCGCTGCGCGATTGCGACCTGTGCGCCTGGGCCTGCCATGTGGATCGCACGCAGAAGATCGGCTTCTGCCGCACGGGGGCGGAGGCCATCGTCAGCAGCGCCTTCCCGCACATGGGTGAGGAAGATCCGCTGACCGGCGTGCGCGGCTCCGGCACCATCTTCTTCGCTCTGTGCAACCTGCGCTGCCAGTTCTGCCAGAACTACGAGATCAGCCAGGAGGGGGAGGGGCGCATCACCAGCGTCGAGGAGCTGGCCGAGGTAATGTTGCGGCTGCAAGCGGCAGGCTGCCACAACATCAACTTCGTCTCGCCCAGCCACGTCATCCCGCCGATCATCGCCGCCGTGTACCTCGCCGCCGAAGCCGGGTTGGACATCCCGCTCGTCTACAACACCGGCGGCTACGATTCGCCCGCCGGGCTGCGCCTGCTCGATGGCATCATTGACATTTACATGCCGGACATGAAATACGCCGATCCCGTCCTGGCCCAACGCTACTCGAAAATCCCCGACTATCCGGCGCACAACCAGGCTGCCGTGCGCGAGATGCACCGCCAGGTGGGTGATTTGCAGCTTGACGACGAGGGCATTGCCACGCGCGGGCTGCTGGTGCGCCACCTGGTGCTGCCCGAGGGCATCGCCGGGACGGAAGCGATTGTGCGCTTCCTGGCCGAGGAGATTTCGGCCAACACCTACCTCAATGTCATGGGCCAGTACCGCCCGGCATGGCGCGTCCGCGAGCGGGACATCGCCCCGCTCAACCGCCCGGTCACGCACCAGGAGGTCGAGGAGGCGACAGCTATCGCGCGGCGGGCTGGGCTGCGTCTGGACGAGCGCCGGAGCCACCTCCTGCGCTGGTTGTGAGCGGCAGTCGCCGCCAGGGGAAGGGAGGAACGCTGTGGACTATCGCTACGTGGGCGTCGTGACGCACTACTTCAGCCGGCTGGGCGTGGCGGCCATCCTGCTCGACGACGAGCTATACCTCGAAGACTGGGTGCTGTTCAACGGGCCGCACACCCAGTTCGAGCAACAGGTGCTCTCGATGCAGATCAACCACCAACCCGTTGATCAGGGGCTGC
>JAGPFT010000089.1 GCA_018056405.1 Anaerolineae bacterium | reverse complement strand
TCCCCGGCCCTTCCCACCAGGGGAGGAAGGGAGAAGAGCGCACACTCCAGGCCCCTCCCTCCTTGTGGGGGAGGGGTTTGGGGTGGGGGAACAACTCCTCAAATGGACTCTAAAGGCGTTCGTCGCGCCGCTCGCGCTCGTAGACTTCGCGGCGTTTCTCGAAGTAGCCGGGCACAGGCACGTCCCACCAGCCGGGGGCCAGCCCGCCCGAAGTGCCGAGAGCGGTGTCCACCAGGACCTCGATCACCGCCGGACCGTCGAGCGTCAGCGCGTGCTCTAGCGCGGGCGCTACTTCGTCGGGCCGGCTGATGCGCACAGCGTGCGCCCCAAAGGCGCGCGCGGCGTCGGCGATGTGCGGGGTCAGCGGCTTGTGCCCGTCCTCGAACATGGTCGCGTAGACGGCCTCTTCGCCGTAGGCGATGACCTGCAGGTCGCGGATGGCCTGCCAGCCCTGGTTGTTGAGGACGATGCTGACCACCGGAATGTGATACTGCACGGCGGTTGCCAGTTCCTGGAAGGTCATCAGAAAGTCGCCGTCGCCGACCATGGCCACGACGGGAACGTCTGGCGCGGCCAGCTTAGCGCCCATTGCCGCCGGGAACGACCAGCCCATTGTGCTGAAGCCGCCCGCCGCGATGTAGGTACGCGGGCGGGTGAAGGGCATTTCCTGGAAGACCTGGGCCTGCACGTTGCCCGACGACGTGAAGACAATCCCCTCTGGCGGCAGCACCTTACGCACCTCACCGATGACCCGGCCCATCGTCACCGGGGCGCTGTCGGACTCGCGCAGGGCGCGGCTCTGTGCCCACCAACCGGCGACCTGCTCGGCGATCTCGCGGGTGTAGGGGGCGTCCCGCCACTCGCGCGGCGGAGTGAGGGCGCGCACGGCGTCCAGCAGCCCGGCCAGGATTGCCTTGGCGTCGCCGACGATGCCCACCTCGACCGGGTAGTTCTTGCCGATCTCGAACGGGTCAATGTCGGCGTGGATCAGCTTGGTCGGCGGGATGCTGAAGGATGCCCCTGGCTTGTAGGAACACGCAGCCTTGTCGGCGAAGCGCACGCCCACAGCCAGCAGCACGTCGGCGTGGGTGGTCATGTAGTTGCCGCAAGTCGTGGCGTTGGTGCCCATGTGCCAGGCGTAGAGCGGGTGATCTTCAGGAAAGGCGCTCTTGCCCTGCATGGTCGTCACCACGCACGCGCCGAGGTGCTCGGCAAGCTGGCGCAGTTCGTCCCATCCCTCGGACAGGATGACGCCGCCACCGGCGACGATCACCGGGCGACTGGCGCTCACCAGCAGTTTGGCGGCTTGTCGCAGGGCGGCGGGATCGCCGGCGGGGCGGTCGTGCGGACGGCGCGCGCGCGGCTGCGGCGCGTCGGCCAGGTCCACCATATCCGCCTGCACGTCCATCGGCAGCGTGACCAAGGTGGGGCCGGGGCGACCAGTGCGCATGGCGTTGAACGCCTGGCTCACGGCCCGCTGAAGCTGAAGAGGGCTGTCAATGTGCCAGGCGCGCTTGACGGTGGGGTACAACATGCGCGGCATGTCCGACCAGTGTTGGCGCTCGATCTCTTGCAGCACGCCGACGCCGCGCATGTAGGTGTGCGTCTCGCCGATCAACAGCAGCAGCGGGATCGAGTCCACATAGGCGGTCGCCAGGCCGACGGCGGTGTTGGCCGCGCCCGCGCCGATGGAGGTGAACACGGCCAGCGGCTCGCCCTTGACGCGGAAGTAGCCGTCGGCCATGTGCACGGCGGCCTGCTCGTGGCGCGGCATGATCACCCGCAAATCCTCCTGGCGGCGGCGGAAGGCATCCACCAGCGCCAGATTGCCGTGCCCCGGAATGCCAATGACATACGGCACGCCTTCGCGCACCAGGATGTCAGTGACGATCTCTGAACCTGTCAGTCTCATGCTCGTTCCCTCCCCAGTGATGGCCTAACCGCGCCCGGCTACAGCCTGACGGCGCGCCCGGCCCGCGCAGATTCCTGGGCGGCCAGGGCGAAACGCAGGATTTCGCGGCCTTCCCAGGCGGTGAGGCTCGGCGGCTCACCGGCAAAGTAGGCGTTAATGAAATGCCGCGTCGAGTTGATGAAGCTGTGCTCCCAGCCGACGGGCATATCCGAATGGGCATACACCTTGCGGTCGCGGTAGAGCACGACAGGCGGCACGTCCATCATCTTGCCGTGCCCGCGCGTGATCCACAGCACGCCCCTGGTGCCGGTGATCTCAATGCGGTCGTCCTGGGCGTAGTGTTGGGTGTCCAGCACCAGTTCCGGCGAATTGACCACTTCCAACGACCCGTAGCGGTTGTTGCTGAACTTCCAGGAGACAATGCCCGGCGAGTCCAGTATGAAGCCAGGGGCGATCTCGGTCGCGCCGATCCAGGCGTAGACTTCCTCGGCCAGGCCCATGAAGAACCAGGCCAGCGAGAACTTGTGGTGCCCGTCGTCGAAGACCAGCGGGCCGCCGCCGCATTCTTCCGGCTTGTAACGCCAGGCCCAGGCGGCGTGAGGCACGTCCCACATGGTGGGACTAGTGCCGGAATTGCTCTTGATGCGGATCGTCAGCGGATCGCCGATTTCGCCGGCCTCGATCAGGGCTTTGGCTCGCTGTACCGGCGGGTAGAAGATGAAGTTCTCGAACACTTTGAAGATAACGCCCGCTTGTCTGGCGGCAGCGATCATCTCGTCGGCCTCGGCGACGGTGAGGGCCATCGGCTTTTGCAGCGAGATGTGCTTGCCAGCGGCAGCGGCATCCAGGGTCGCCTGGCGATGGAGGTGGTGGGGCAGGAGGATTTCAACCAGGTCCACGTCGGGAAGGGCGAGCAGATCGTGATAATCGGTGAAGATGCGATCGGGCGCAACGCCCCACCGCGCCCCGCGCGTCTGGGCGAGCTGGGGGTCAATGTCGCACACGGCGACGATGCGCGCCCGTTCGTTGGCCAGGTATTCCAGGGCGTGCAGGTCGGAGATGCGCCCGGCGCCGATGAAACCGACCCTTAGGATGTCCATAGACAATGCTCCTTGTTGTATATTACGCAACACTGTTGCATTATAAGAGTCTGCCGCTATCGGGGCTGTGAAAAGCCCTGAGACCCCCGATCAGGGGCGTTGAAAGCTCATACGGTTGGAAAGCTCGCGCGCGACCCCCAGCACCACTTGCGCGAAGTGCGGGAGGCGATCCAGGCCAATGCGCCCTGCCGGGCCGGAAATGCCAATCGCGCCGATGACCTTGCCCCGATAGTCGAAGACGGGGGCGGCCACGCAACGCACGCCGAAGTCGTATTCCTCGTCGTCCAACGCATACCCCTGGCGGCGTGTCTGCTCCAGGTGCAGGCGTAATGCCTGGGGATCGGTGATCGTGCGCGGCGTGAAGGAGGGCAATTCCTGGGGCAGCGCCATGCCGTTATCGAAGGCCAGCAGGCACTTGCCCAGCGCCGTGCAATGCAGCGGGGCGAGCGTGCCCACGCCGGTCGTGACGCGCAGCGAGGCCGGGGACTCGACCTGATCCACATAGAGCGCCTGATCCTGGGCCAGGATGGCCAGGTGCGCGCACTCGCCGGTGCGCTCGACAAGCTGGCGCAGGAAGGGCTTGGCTTCGTCGCGCAGAGGCATCCGCGTCAGCAGGCTGCGGCTGAGGCGCACGACTTGCGGGCCGAGCCGGTAGCGCCGGCTGGCGGTGTCCTGCTCGGCGTAACCGTAGGTAACTAGAGTTTGAACGAGGCGGGAGGCGCTGCTCTTATCAATGCCAAGCTCTGCGGCAAGCTCGGTGATGCTCACCGGGTCACTGCTGGCGGCCAAAAGCTCCATGATCTTCAGACCGCGCGCAAGCGATTGGATTTCCGGCAAGTTGGCGTTCCTTTGTGAGCGCAAAGTCCAGATAGGTGCGAATTGTTGTGCATTATACAACGCCGCGAGGGGGATGTCAATTGGTCACGGGCGATTGTTGACAATAAATAGACCATGTTGTACGATAACCAACAAAGTCCGCGTACGTCCTGCCCGAAGACAAACATGCCGACTCGTAGCCGAAGGCCACATCCGCCGAAGAGTCCTGGCTGGTGACAAGTGATGGCTTCTGGGGTATGGGCACTGTGACGACTTCTTCCGACATACTCGAGATGCGCGGGGTGAGCAAGCGTTTCTCGAGTGTCATCGCGCTTGATCAGGTGGATTTCAGCGTGCGCCGTGGCGAAATCCACGCGCTTATCGGTGAAAATGGCGCGGGGAAGTCTACCCTCATCAAAATTCTCTCCGGCGCGTACCAGCCCGATAGCGGCGGGTTTTCCCTCGATGGCAAACCGGTGCTACGCCGTTCCCCGGCCCTGATGCAGCGCCAGGGAATCAGCGTGATCTACCAGGAACTGAACCTGGTGCCGCATCTGAATGTGGCGCGCAACATCTTCCTGGGCCATGAGCCTGTTGTCGTCCCCGGCGTGATTGACTTCAGGGTCATGCACCGCCGTGCTGCGGAACTGGTGAGCCAACTGGGTGTCCCCATCTCGACTCACGCTCTGATCGCTGAACTGGGGATCGCGGAGCAGCAGCTTGTCGAAGTGGCGAAGGCGCTGTCGTATCAGGTCAGGCTCCTGGTTATGGATGAGCCGACCGCGCCGTTGAGCGACCATGAAGCCGAGACGTTGTTTGACGTGGTGCGCCGGCTGCGCGATCAAGGGGTCACGGTCGTCTACATCTCGCACCGGCTGGAGGAAATTTTCCAACTGGCCGATCGCGTGACCGTGCTGCGCGACGGGCGGGTTGTGGGCACCAGGAGGGTCCACGAAGTCCAGAAAGACGACCTGGTGCGCATGATGGTTGGGCGCGACATCAAGGAGCAGCACCCCAAAACGGAGGTGGAGCCTGGCGAGGTGCTGCTGCGGGTTTGCGGCCTGCCTGGGCGGGATGGCGAGACAGCCGAATTGACCGTCCACGCTGGAGAGATCGTCGCCCTGGCGGGGTTGGTCGGATCGGGGCGCACTGAGCTGGCCCGGCGTCTGTTTGGGGCGGAAAAGCTGAAGATGGGCACGATTGAGCTAAAGGGCCAAACGATCGCCATCCGCTCGACGCGCCAGGCCATCCGCGCGGGAATCGGCATGGTGCCGGAGGATCGCAAAATGCAGGGGCTGATCCTGGATCGCTCGGTGAGTGACAATATCACGCTGCCGATCCTGGGGCGGCTGTCGCGGGGACCCTTCATCCGGCGCGGCCTGGCCCGCGACCTCGTGAGTAACATCATCCGTGAGATTGACATCCGTGTTTTCAGCGCCGGGCAGACGGTGCGCACGCTCAGCGGCGGGAACCAGCAGAAAGTCACCCTGGCGAAGTGGCTCGCCAGCCAGTGTGACGTGCTGATCCTGGATGAGCCAACACGGGGGGTTGACGTGGGGGCCAGGGCCGAAATCTATCAGGTGATTGGCAAGCTGGTGCAAGAGGGCAAAGGAATCCTGCTTATCTCCTCCGATCTGCCGGAAGTCCTCAGCCTGAGTGACCGGATCATAGTGGTTTACGGAGGGCGCCTTGTCGCCGAATTCGCCCGACGCGATGCTGTCGCAGAAACTATCATCCGATTCGCATCCGGTGCGTTTGAAGACTAGCACACGGCGCTGGCGGTCGCTCGCGCAGGCTCTGGCTCCGCTGGTCGTGCTAATCCTGATCTGCACGGCGGTGTCGCTGCTCACCCCACGCTTCCTGACCGAAAAGAATCTGATCAACGTCGTGCGACAGTCCTCGCTCAATGGCATCATCGCTGGCGGCATGACTCTGGTCATCCTGACGGGGGGGATTGACCTGTCGGTCGGGTCGCTGCTGGCAGTGACCAGTGTCTTTGCTGCAGGGACGCTGGCAGACGGTGCCAGCCCGATCCAGGCGATGGTGGTTGGCGTGGCAATCGGCTTGGGCTTTGGCCTGACCAATGGCTTGATCATCACCATTGGCGACGTTGCCCCCTTCATCGTCACGCTCGGCACAATGACCATCGCGCGTGGCGTGGCGCTCATCTACACCAATGGCGCGCCCATTGTGGCGACCGATGCTAACTTCCGCTACATCGGGCGTGGCAGCCTGGGTCCGCTGCCAGTGCCGATTATCATTCTGCTCATCGTCTATGCGATTGTGTACCTGTTGCTCAACCGGACGACGTTGGGCGGGTACCTCTACGCCATCGGCGGCAACCAGGAAGCGGCGCGGCTGTCGGGCGTGCCAGTCAAAGTGTGCAAGACGATTGCCTACGCCATCAGCGGCCTGCTGGCCGGTCTGACAGGCGTCATCCTGACGGCGCGGTTAGGGTCGGCGCAGCCCAACCTGGGCGTCGGCGATGAGCTTGACGCTATCGCCGCTGTGGTGATCGGCGGCACGAGCCTGGCCGGCGGACGCGGCGGGATCATCGGGACGCTGGTAGGCGCGCTGATCATCGGCGTGCTGTCCAACGGACTCAACCTGATGAACGTCAACGCTTACTATCAGCCGGTCGCCAAAGGGGCTGTCATTCTAATCGCCATCCTGGTTGACCGCCGTGTCCGCACCACCAGCGCGGCCTGATCTTGCCCTGCTGCGGGCATCATCGGCCAGCAAAGCCTGAACTCTAGAAGCGTGCAAGTTTATCGTCCAGAGTCCGAGCAAAGAGAATTGTGAAAGGGAGAACCATGAACAAGAAACGTTCGCTCCATCTCTTGGTAATCATAGCGCTGTTCAGTGTCGTTGGGGCCTGGTTGCCGGGCGTTCCGGCCCAGGCCCAGACGATCCGCTTGGGGTTGTCAGTCTCGACGCAGAGCAACCCCTTCTACCAGTCGTTGGCGCAGGGCGTCGCCGATGAAGGCAAGGCGCTGGGGGCCGAAGTCACTGTGCTGAGCGCCGACGACCAGCTTGAGAAACAGATCTCCGACGTGGAAGACCTGATCGCGGCTGACATTGACGTGCTGCTGATCAATGCTGTCCAGGGCGAGGCGGTCGGCGTGATCGAAGATGCGATCAGTGCGGGCATCCCCGTGATCACGTTGCAGCGCGCTGTGGCGAGTTCGCTGGTGACGAGTCACCTGGGCACAGACAACGTGCTGATCGGAAAGCTGGCGGCGGAGTGGCTGATCAACAAGCTGGGCGGGCAGGGTAAGGTGGTGGTGCTGGAAGGCATTCCGGGCGCTGCTAGCTCCGAGGACCGCAAGACCGGCTCAACACCGGTCTTTGAAGCGGCGACGGGCATCGAGATTGTGGCCCAACAGACTGCCGAGTACGACCGGGCGACGGCGCTGAGCGTGATGGAGAACATCCTACAAGCGACGCCGGACATTGACGCAGTATTCTGCTACAACGACGAGATGGCCATGGGTGCTCTGGCCGCGCTGGAAGCGGAAGGGCGCGACGATGTGCTGATCACAGGCATTGACGCCCTGCCGGATGCGGTCGAGGCTGTACGCGCCGGCAAGCTGGCCATGACCATTCGTATCCCCGTTTACGATATGGGACGCCTGGGCGCACGCTACGCCATGGAAGTGGCTGCCGGCAACATGGTGCCTATGCAGTCGGTCATTCCCGCCGTGTTTGTCACGCCAGAGAATGTGGACGCGGTCGCAGAGCCGGTCGCTGGCGACACTAAGCTGCTGATTGGCGTGTCGGTCTCGACGCAGAGCAACCCCTTCTACCGCTCGCTGGCCGAGGGTGCCGCTGCTGAGGCCGCGGCGATGGGCTATGAGTCGAACGTGCTGAGCGCCGATGACCAGCTTGAGAAGCAACTTTCAGACGTGGAAGACCTGATCGCCGCCGACGTAGATGTCCTGTTGATCAACCCGACCCAGAGCGAGGCGGTCGGCGTGATCGAGGACGCGGCCAGGGCGGGCATCCCCGTGATCACCATGCAGCGCGCTGTGGCGAGTTCGCTGGTGACGAGTCACGTGGGCACAGACAACGTGCTGATCGGAAAGCTGGCGGCGGAGTGGCTGGTCAACAAGCTGGGCGGGCAGGGTAAGGTGGTGGTGCTGGAAGGCATTCCGGGCGCTGCTAGCTCCGAGGACCGCAAGACCGGCTCGACACCGGTCTTTGAAGCAGCGGCGGGCATCGAGATTGTGGCCCAACAGACTGCCGAGTACGACCGGGCGACGGCGCTGAGCGTGATGGAGAACATCCTACAGGCGACGCCGGACATTGACGCAGTATTCTGCTACAACGACGAGATGGCCATGGGTGCTCTGGCCGCGCTGGAAGCGGAAGGGCGCGACGATGTGCTGATCACAGGCATTGACGCCCTGCCGGATGCGGTCGAAGCGGTGAGCGCCGGCAAGCTGGCCATGACCATTCGTATTCCCGTTTACGATATGGGGCGCTGGGCGGCTCGCTTTGGGGCCTGGGCGGCTCTGGGGGAGATCACGGTGCCGGTGCACAATGTCATCCCGATCGAGTTTATTACGCCCTGAGTAACATACGACGGTTCGGCGCAGGGGCGGCACTGCGAAGTGCCACCCCTCACCCACCCTAACGGCCTGACTGTGTTCGGGCGCAGAGCGGATTGCATGTGCCCCTTCTGGCAGGTAGCGTCCCTTGTGAAGGAGCGGCCTCCATGTGTTCCAGTGAGACGGCTAAGGGGCCATTTGAGAAGTTGTTTTTCCCCACCCCAAACCCCTCCCCCACAAGGAGGGAGGAGCCTGGAGCGCCCGCTCTTCTCCCTTCCCCCACGAGGGGGGAAGGGCCGGGGATGGGGGAAGAGGCGGGTATAAGGCTTCTCAAACGGCCTCTAAAGGTTCTGGGGCGCAGCGAGTCTCTTGGGGGCGCGGTCATCGGACTGCTTGCATGGACTCTGGATGTCGCTTATAATGCT
>JAGPFT010000088.1 GCA_018056405.1 Anaerolineae bacterium | reverse complement strand
TCTTTGTGGGGAAGGGGTTTGGGGAGGGGGGAGACGATTTCTCACAAGGTCTCTGAGTATCCTGCTGGTTCTGGGCCTGGCCGCCGCCTTTACGCCGGTCGCCGCCCAGGAGCCGCAGACCAACCTCACCGCTGGCTGCGTCGAGAGCTATGATCCCGCCGCCGACTACTTCCCGCAGAAGGTCACCGTCGAGTACGCCGAGAACTTCTCCGTCGAGTATTTCGCCCACTACAAAGTGGTCTCCATCAATGAGACGTGGCCTGGCTCCGAGCCGGTGCGCTACGTCCTGGTGCAGTGCGGCACGCCTGCGCCGGAGGGCGTGGACACCGACGCGGTGATCGAGGTGCCGGCGGCGTCGCTGGTGACGATGGCTACCACCTACCTGCCGTTCGTCGTTGATCTGGGCCTGCTCGATCATCTGGTCGGCCATGACGAGTTCGACTACGTGACCTCGCCAGAAGTGCGCGCCCGTATCGAAGCGGGCCAGATGACCGAAATAGGCGAGGGAATGGGCGTCAGTGTGGAGACGGTGCTCGACCTGGAGCCGAGCCTGATCCTCACTTCCGGCTCTGGCCTGGCCGAGTACGACGCGCACCCGGCTCTGATCGCTGCCGGGCTGCCCGTGGTGCTGACGGGCGACCTCATGGAGCGGACGCCACTGGGCCGCGCCGAATGGGTCAAGTTCGTCGCCCTGTTCTTCAACGCCGAGGAACAGGCCGACGACGTGTTCGACAATATCGTCGAGGATTACCAGGCACTGGCGTCTCGGGCTGCTGCGGTAGAGGAGCGCCCGACTGTCTTTTTGGACGCGCCCTGGCAGGGCACCTGGTACATGGCCGGCGGCGGCAGCTACACCGCCCGCCTGCTGGCCGACGCGGGCGCGGATTACCTGTGGGCAGATGACGAGTCCAGCGGCAGCCTGACGCTCAGCTTTGAGGCGGTGCTGGAACGCGCCGCCGATGCCGATTTCTGGGTCAATGCGGGCGGTTACTGGCTGAGCAAGGCCGACATGCTGAACACCGACGAGCGCTTCGCCGAGTTCGCCGCCGTGCAGAACGGCACTGTATGGAGCAACAACCTGTACCTGAACGACTTCGGCGGCAATTACTACTACGAGGGCGGCATCGCCCACCCGGATTGGATTCTGGCCGACCTGGTGGCCATCTTCCACCCGGAGTTGCTGCCCGATCACGAGATGATGTTCTATCGCCAGTTGAAGTGAGTCGAGAGTCGGGAATAGGGAGTAGAGAAGCCTCACCCCCTAAATCTCTCTCTCCAGCCGAGCTAGAGAGGGGGACTTTGGCCGCCGGACGCGGCGCTTTCCCCCTCTCTGGCTTTGCCGGGGAGGGGGCCAGGGGGAGGGGCGTTCGCCCCTCTGGAGGCCTTAACCTAGTGCGCAGGGGAGTAGAGAAGCCTCACCCCCTAAATCCCTCTCTCCAGCCGAGCTAGAGAGGGGGACTTTGGCCGCCGGACGTGGCGCTTTCCCCCTCTCTGGCTTTGCCGGGGAGGGGGCCAGGGGGAGGGGCTTCCCGCCCAGACCAGAACCAATTCACTACTCCCGACTCCCAAAGGAACGTCTGATGGCCGAGATCACCCTACGCCCCATCCCTCAGGCACCCCCTGGCCCCGTCGCGCGCTCCGCCGACTGGCCGCGATTGGGTGTGCGCCGCTTTGTGCTGTTGGGCCTGCTGCTGGCGCTGGTCGGAGTCTTTCTGCTCAGCCTGACGCTCGGCTCGGTGGAGATTCCGCTGCGCGACATCGCCAGGATTCTCGTGGGCGAGGAGCCGGCGCGCCCGACGTGGACGACGATTGTGCTCAAGTTCCGCCTGCCCAAGGCGATCACGGCGACGCTGGCCGGGGCAGCCCTGGCCGTCGCCGGGCTGCAAATGCAGACGCTCTTCCGCAACCCGCTGGCCGACCCGTTCGTGCTGGGCATCAATTCCGGGGCGAGCCTGGGCGTGGCCCTGGTCGTGCTGTCGGTGGGCGTGGCTGGCGTCTCGGCGACCTCGATGCTGGCCGGGCTGGGGCTGCTGGGCAACTTCGGGCTGACGCTGGCTGCCAGCCTGGGGGCCGGGCTAGTGCTGGGGCTGATGCTGCTCGTCGCCCGGCGCGTGTCCAGCACGACGACCTTGCTGATCATGGGGCTGATGGTCGGCTACGCCACCTCCGCGCTGGTCAGCCTGCTGCTCTACTTCAGCATCGCCGAGCGCATCCAGGCGTACATCAACTGGACGTTCGGCAGCTTCGGCGGGGTGACGTGGAGCCAGCTTCACGCCCTGGCCCCGGTGGTGCTGCTGGCCCTGGCCGTGGCCATGGCCCTGGCCAAGCCGCTCAATGCGCTGCTGCTCGGCGAAACGTATGCCCAGACGATGGGCCTCAACGTGCGTCGCGCCCGCCTGGCGATCATCCTCAGCGCCGCCGTGCTGGCCGGCGCAGTGACCGCCTTCTGCGGGCCGATTGGCTTCCTGGGCATCGCCGTGCCGCACCTGGCGCGCAACCTGTTCCGCTCGTCCGATCACCGGCTGCTGCTGCCCGCCTGCGCGCTGCTGGGCGCGCTGCTGGCGCTCGTCGCCGACATCATCGCCCAGACGCCGGGCACGCAGACTGTGCTGCCGCTCAACGCGGTCACGGCGCTGATCGGCGCGCCAGTTGTTGCCTGGGTCATCCTGCGACGAAGCAGCGCGCGGCCCTCGGTTTCCGGCTAGAGTATGCCATGCACTTTTCGACCCCTATCTCCCGGCCTCTTTCCCCGCTGGCAGGGAAAGAGGAGAAGCCTGTCCCTCCCTGACAGTGGTTCAGGGGCGGACAGCAGCGTGAGAAGCATTGAGAGGGCGACCGATCAACCTCACCCCCTGGCCTCGCTACGCTCGGCTCTTCCCCCTCTCCGTTGACGGAGAGGGGGCGGCGAGGCGCGCCAGCGCCGAGCGGGGGTGAGGTAAAGTGAAGGCTTGCCTCAGACTATCAGCCGATTTCAACGCCTGTCCGCCCCTGAACTGCCAGCGGGGAGGGGCGACAGGGTGGGGTTAATGTGCGGCACGCTACGCTTGGCGTGTGGAGTTCATAACACGCTCTAGAGACCGATAGGTTGACGATGCCCGATCCCGTCCTCATCGCCCGCGACCTGACCATCGGCTATGCCGTGCCGCGCCGCGCGCCGACCGTCGTCGCCGAACGTCTGATGGCGGCGCTCTACCCCGGCGAGCTGGTCTGCCTGGCCGGGCCGAACGGCGCGGGCAAGTCCACCCTGCTGCGCACGCTGGCCGGGATGCAGCCCGCGCTGGCCGGGGAAGTCCGGTTGGGCGGGGACCCCGTCGCCGCGCTGGAGCCGCGCGAGCGCGCCCGGCGGATGAGCATCGTGCTGACCGACCGCGTCGAGGACGGGCACCTGACCGCCTACGCGCTGGCGGCGCTGGGCCGCCATCCCTACACCGACTGGACGGGGCGGCTGACCGCGCACGATGAGGCAGTCGTCCGCTGGGCGATGGAGGCGGTGGGGGCCAAACCGCTCGCCGCGCGCCCGATCAGCGAATTGAGCGATGGCGAGCGCCAGAAGATCATGATCGCCCGCGCGCTGGCCCAGGAGCCGCTGGTCATGCTGCTCGACGAGCCGACGGCCTTCCTCGACCTGCCCAACCGCGTCGAGATCCTGCGCGTGCTGCGCGCTCTGACCCGCCAGACCGGGCGGGCCATCCTCCTTTCGACCCACGACCTCGATCTGGCCCTGCGCAGCGCCGACCGCCTGTGGCTGCTGCCGCACGGCGGGCCGCTGCACGACGGCGCGCCGGAAGACCTGGTGCTGGGCGGGGCGCTGGAAGCGACGTTCGCCAGCGAGGGGATCGCCTTCGACCGGCAGACAGGGACGTTCGCCATCGTCGCCGCGAGCGCGGGCGACGTGACGCTGGTCGGCGAGGGCCTGCCCGCCCTGTGGACGCGCCGCGCCCTGGAGCGCGAGGGCTACCGCGTGACAGACGAGGACGGAGAGGCGTTCGCCCGCGTCGAAGTGCTGGGCGGAGGGGGGAGTCCGCGCTGGCGCTATACGGCGGGCGGTGTCAGCGGCGACTACGGCTCGCTGCACGCGCTGATCGCGGCGCTGCGCGCGGCCCAGGGGTAGGGAAAGCGCACCACAGAGACGCAGAGGGCACAGAGAGAAGAAGAGCAGACTTCCGAAGTCTGCGCAGACTTCGGAAGTCTTGTTCTTTCTGTGTCTCTGCGATCTCAGGAAGACTTTGCGAATTCCGAAGGTTTACCTCACCCCCAGCCTCGCTTCGCTTGGCTTGCCCCCTCTCCATGCATGGAGAGGGGGCGGCGAGGCGCGCCAGCGCCGAGCGGGGGTGAGGTAAACCGGGGCACGGCAACTCGCCTCTTCATTCCTTACCTGAGCTGACTTCTGCGCCCTCTGCGTCTCTGCGGTGAATCTCGCTCTCCCCGCTAGCCGACCGCCAGCAGCCCCGCCCCTGGCGCGGCCTCGACCGCGTAGACCGCGCTCTCGATGCCGGTCGCGTCCTGGTAGGCGGCGCGGACGTGCGCGCTGAACGCCTCTACACAGTCGCGCTCGACGAAGGCGACCATGCACCCGCCGAAGCCCGCGCCCGCCTGCCGCGCGCCGAGGGCGCCGGGCGCGCAGCGCATGGCGGCGATCATCGCTTCCATCTGCGGCACGACGATCTCGTACAGGTCGCGCGCTCCAGCGAACGACTCCGCCGTCAGCGCGGCAATGCAGGGGACATCCTTCGCCGATAGCGCCTGGCTCAGGTCGAGCACGCGCTGATTCTCCTGGATGATGAAGCGGCCCCGCCGATACACCGTCTCGTCGAGCGACGTCCGCGCCGCGTCAAGCTGTACCAGGCTCACATCGCGCAGCGCCCGCACGCCGGGGGTGATCGCCGCCAGCGCCGCCGCCCCGGCCTCGCACTGGGCGCGCCGCTGCGGGTACTCGGAGCCGGTCAGGGCGCGCTTGTAGCGCGTATCGCAGATGACGATGCGGATGTCCGGGTGAATGGGGGCGACGGTGTGCGTCAGATGGCGGCAGTCGAGCAGCAGGACATGCCCGGCGCGCCCCGCCGCCGACGTGTACTGGTCGAGGATGCCGCAGTTGACGCCGACGAAGGTGTTCTCCGCCCGCTGGCAGAGCACGGCCAGCCGCACCGCATCGAGGCGCAGATCGCCCAGTGTGTTGAAGAGGGTCGCCGTCGCCACTTCCAGCGCCGCCGACGAACTCAGCCCGCTGCCGAAGGGCACCGTGCTGTGCACCAGCCCGTCGAAGCCGCGCAAGGCATAGCCCTCGTCCTGCAGCACTTTGGCTACGCCGCGCACGTAGTCCGTCCAGGGGACCGCCGCGCTGCGCTGGGTGTCGTCCAGGCTGAACGTCTCGCCGCTTTCCAGGTTCAGCGAATGGATGCGTACCAGCCGGTCGTCGCGCGGGCGGGCGGCGATCCAGGTGGTGCGGTCAATGGGCATGGTCAGCACGTAGCCCTCGTTGTAGTCGGTGTGGCTGCCCATCAGGTCTACGCGGCCCGGTGCCTGCACCCAGAGGGTCGGCTCCCCGCCGTAGAGCGCGGCGAACGCCGCCCGCACGCGCCCGATCCGCTTGTCCGTCTCGCTCAGTACCATGCATCTCCCTCCAGTACGGCGAAAGCATCCAGCAGCGCCTCGACATTCGCCAACGGAATGTCCTGCATCATGCGATGCGAGGGCGCGATGACCAGTCCTGTGCCGTCGGGGGCCAGGGCGCGCGCCACCGCGAAGACCGCCGCGTGCACCTCCGCCGGCGAGCCGTGCGGCAGCACCGTCTGCGTCGAGACGCCGCCGTAGTAGGCCAGTCGCTCGCCGAAGGTCGCCCGCAGCCAGCCGTAATCGATCACCTCCGGCTGCACCGGGTTGAGCGCCGTCAGCCCGATCTCCACCAGGTCGGGCAGGATGGCGGCGATGTCGCCGTCGGAGTGCATCAGCACGGGCAGCCCGGCCTTGCGCACCGGCGCGAACAGCCGTGCCAGGCGAGGCTTGATCAGCGCGCGCCACATGCGCGGCGAGAAGAGCGTGTGTTTCTGCGCGCCATAGTCGTCGCCGAAATACACGCCGTCCACGCCCAGGGCCAGGAAGCGGCGAATCAGCGCCTCCTGGATGGCCGTGATGCGATCCAGCAATTCCCCGGCGAAGTCCGGGTCGAGGGCCATGTCCGCCAGGAACGTGTCGAAGCCGCGCAGGGTGTAGGCCCGCTCGAACAGGGCGAAGCCGAAGTTGGGCGCGACGAAGTGCTGGCCCGCGTCCTGGGCGATGATGCGCTCGGCGTCGCGCAGCAGGCCGGGGGCGTGCGCATCGGGCCAGGGGAAGGCGTCCAGGTCTTTGCGCTCGGCCAGCGGGCTGTGGCGGATGAAGTAGCCCTCTTCCTGGGTGTCGAAGCCCACGCCCCACCAGTCGTAGGCGACCTTGCCATCGTCGCTCAGGCGCGGCGTGTGGCTGATGTCCACGCGCAGCAGGTGATTGCCCAGGCGATGGGGCAGGTCGGCGCGCGGCACGCCGAAGTGCGCGGCCAGCCGTTCGCCCATCGCGCCGGTGTAGTTGATCTGCGTGGGCAGGCGGTCAACTGGTTCGTAGCGCAGCGCCCGCCGCATCCGTTCTTTGGGGGTCAGGGTCATGGGTGTGGTGTCCTTCAGGGTGTATGCACCGCTACCGGGAGAGGTACCGTGCCGCTGTATCCCGTAGGGGCGTATCGCAATACGCCCCTACGGACCTCACCCCCGTCTCGGCGGTGAACCGCCTCGACTCCCCCTCTCCATGCATGGAGAGGGGAAACCGAGCGCAGCGAGGTAAGGGTGAGGTAAACCAGCGCCCTCGCTCACAGATCGCGGTAGGCCGTCTCGCGGATGGTGTGGACCATCGCCCAGAAGTTCTCCAGCGGCGTGTCAAGCTGCACGTGATGCGTGGGGCCGATGATCAGCCCGCCGCCCTTGCCGAGCGTGCGCAGTCGCCGCAGCACCTCGGCGCGCACGTCGTCCGGCGAGCCGTAGGGCAGGGTGTGCTGCTCGTCAATGCTGCCCCAGAAGCACAACCGGTCGCCGAACTGCCGCTTGACCTCGGCAGGGTCCATGCTGGCCGGCTGGATCGGGTTGAGGATGTCCAGGCCGATCTCGATCAGCTCCGGGATGATCGGCAGGATGTTGCCATCGCTGTGATAGGCGACCTTGAGCGCCGGGTTGATCGCCTTTAGCTCGGCGATGAAGTGGGCCATGCGCGGCTTGAGGAAGCGCCGCCAGTGGCGCGGCGAGATGAGCATGGCGTGCTGCGTGCCCACGTCGTCGCCTGTCCAGATCATGTCCACACCCATCTGCACCAGCTTTTTGGCGGCGGTCAGGTGATACTGGTAGGGAATCTCCAGGATGGCGTCGGCCAGGTCGGGATTCTCGACGAAATCCACCAACATCTGTTGCAGGCCGCGCAGCGCCCAGGCCGTCTCGAAGATGGTTGTCACCGTCACGCCGACGATCCAGTAGTCGCCCTGGAACTCGCGCAGGACGCGCTCGGCCTCGGCGTATAGCTCCGGGCGGTGCGGGTCGGGCGGCGTGTAGGAGAGGATCGCCTGGTCGTCGGCCAGCGGGTGCGAAACGATCTCGGTGTAGTGGCCGGTGCCGAAGGGCGTCTCGTAGGGGTGAGAGTCCCAGCCGATGCCCCACTCGTCGGTGTACGCGCCCGGCTGCTGGTAGTACGAGTTGGCCCAGCCGACTGAGGTGAGCAGCATGTCCTCGCCCAGCGCCCGCTCCAGCTCGTAGGTGTTGCCGCCGCCGTGCGGGTTGTGGACGCGCTGGCCCTTCATCTGCAGGTCAGCGCGCAGGCGGTCGGCGAACTCCGGCGTGAAGCTGACCTGCATCGGACAGCGATCCGGTTCTTCGTGGCTCAGCGCGGCCAGGATGCGCTCGCGTGGTTTCATGGGTAAGCCTTTCTGGTTGGAAGTTGTCAGTGATCGGTCGTCGGTGATCGGTGGTCGGTAGTCAGTGAGCAGCAGGTGTGCGGAGCGCAGGCTCTGGTGCACGTTGGCGGAAGTCCACCAATGGCTGTTCGATGGTTTACCCCACCCTAAGAGGTCGTTTGAGAACTCGTGCGCCTGCCTTTGCCCCCCATCCCCGGCCCTTCCCCCCCAAGGAGATCAGGGGCGGACAGGGGTTGAGATCGGCTGATAGTCTGGGGCAGGTCTTCGCTTTACCTCACCCCCGCTCGGCGCTGGCGCGCCTCACCGCAGGAGACTTCGGAAGTCTTCGAAGACTTCCGAAGTCTGGTTCTTGGCCGAGCACAGCGAGGCCAGGGGGTGAGGTAAAGCGGACGCCCTCTCAATGTTTCTCACGGTGCTGTCCGCCCCTGACCCCACAAGGAGGGAGGGGCTTAGAGACCGTTTGAGAAGTCTTTCTAACCCCTATCCCCCCGGCCCCCTTTCCCCGCAAGCGGAGAAAGGGGGAGCAAGCTCAAGTCCCTCCCTGCTGGCGGGGAGGGATTTAGGGTGGGGTTGTCCTTCTTCTCAAATGGCCTCTTAGCCACGCTGCGCCCTCCACCAATCCGCAATTCGCAATCCGCAATCCGAAATTCGCAATCCGCAATCAACTGCGCTCGCGGCGCAACGGACTCGGCCCCAGCGCTGCAATCTGCTCGGTCATGGTGTTGACGGCGGCGACGAACTCGCCGGCCATGGCCGACGACAGGTTCACCATGCGGGCGCGCTCCGGCTCCAGGCCGATCTGCGCCAGCAAGTGTTGCACGCGCTTCACGCGGCGCTTGGCGTTGGCATTACCTTCCAGGTAATGGCAGTCGCCAGGCAGTCAACCGGCGGTCAGCACGC
>JAGPFT010000087.1 GCA_018056405.1 Anaerolineae bacterium | reverse complement strand
GAGCTGTTCGCCAGCGTCGTCGGGCGCTTCGCCCAGGGCGTGCGCGTCGAGACGCGCGCCTGCCCGGAGTTCGTGCGGCTGGTCGAGGCGGGCGAGATCACGTCGGCGCGGGCACGCGAGACGGTGCGCCGTTGCCTGGCTCCGCTGCTGGCCGCCGGCATGGACCAGCTTGTGCTCGGCTGCACGCATTTCCCCTTCCTCAGCGAAGCGATCCAGGCCGAGGCCGGGCCGGGCGTGACCCTCATAGACCCCAGTCCGGCGGTCGCCCGGCAGATCGGGCGCATGCTGCGCGACCGCGACGCGCTCAACCCGGCGGGCGCGCCCGGCTGCGTGACCTGCTACACGACCGGCGGGCCGGACGCTTTTCGTGCCGTGTTGGGGACGCTGCTCGGCGCGGAGTTCGCGGAGAAGGCCGACGTGCGCGCGGCAGCCTGGGAGGGGGATCGCCTCTACGCGCTTTCCTAACCCGCCTGACCCCCGCCCCCCAGCCGGACGGTTCGCTCTAGCTCGTCCAGGCGCTGCGCCAGGTCGGGCGGGGTGAGCGGCAGGGCGATGGTGAAGGTGCTGCCAGGGCAGCGTTCCGGGTCGCAGCCGGCGCTCTCCGCCCAGATGCGCCCGCCGTGCGCCTGCACGACGCCGCGCGCAATGGTCAGGCCCAGGCCCGGCCCCCCGCCCATGAACTTGGTCGCGCCCGTCGAGTGGTAATTGGGGTTTTGGGCGCGGAAGAACTTCTCAAAGACGAGGACGAGCAACGCTGGGTCAATGCCAATGCCACTGTCGCGGATGGCGACGATGGCCTCGTCGCCTTCAATGCGCCCCGTGATGTCAATGCGCCCGCCGTCCGGCGTGTACTTGATCGCGTTGAGAATCACGTTGCGGAACGCCTGCACCAGGCGCGGCTCGTCGCCGGAGATGGCAGGCAGGTCGCGCAGGCCGCGCGCCACGACCATCAATCTGCGCTGGCGCACAGCGTCGGTCAGCGGCTCCAGCGCGCTGCGCACGACCGCCTCAAGGCGCAGCGGGGCGAAGTGCAGGCTCAGCGCGTCCACGTCAAGCTCGCTGACATCGAGCATGGCCGCGATCAATTCCTCCAGGCGGTCGGAAGCGTGGCGGATGCTGGCTGTCATGCCCGCGATCTGGTCCTGGTCGAGCAGCCCCTCGTCGTTCATGGACTCCATGATCTCCGCGTAGCCGCGAATCTGGGCAAGCGGCGTGCGCAGTTCGTGGCTGGCGATAGTGATGAAGTCCGTCTTGACGCTGTTCAGCTTCTCGATCTGCTGCGTCGTGGCCGCCAGAGCGCGGTTGAGCGCCATCTGTTCGGCTTCGCGGCGGCGCAGGTCGGCGATCAGGCGGGCGCTGCGCAGGGCCGCGCCGCTCTGGTTGGCGATGGTCATCAGCAATTCGAGGTCATAGCCGCTGAAGGGATCGTCGCTGACTTTCGGGCCGCAACAGACAATGCCGATCAGCCGGTCGTGCACGATCACTGGCGCGTAGGCGCTCATGCGCGTCTGGATGAAAAGCTGGCGCTCGGCCAGGGGCACGGCAGCGAAGTCTGGGCTGAAGTCCAGATCGTATTGCAGCAGGGGCGCGCGGGCGCGCAGCAATCGCTCGCCGAGGGGACCGTTTGCCGTGATCCAGCCGCGTATCTCCGGGATTTCATCCAGGCGTGGTACCGCCTCGATCTCCAGATCGTTCTCCCCGTGATGAGTCACCAGCAGGAACCCGCCGCGCCGGACGCGCAGCAGATCGCGCAGGGTGCGCAGGGTGACCTCAATCAGTTCGTCGAGTTCGACCACGCGGCCCATGTCAGCAGAGAACTGGCGCAATTGGCGCGAGGCGAGCGCGCGCCGTTCGCCCAGCGGCCCGGCCAGCGCGCGCTGGATCAGGGCGTGAACGGGCGTGACGAGCGCGGCAGCAGCCAGAGCCAGCGCCGCCAGCAAAGCCAACCGTCCCGGCGTCGTCGCGTCAACGCCAGTGGCCAGCAGCGCCACGCCGAACGCTGCCAGCGCCGTCACCAGCGTCAGCAGGCCGGCGGCGGTCGTCAGGCGCACGGTGCGGCGAATGTCGAAGACGCGGTAGGCGGTCGCGCTATACGCCGCGCCCGCGAAGCCGGCTAACTGCAACAGCAGCCCCGTCTCGGTGATGGCGCGCTCGCCGCTGGCCGCCAGCGCCACGCCAACCACGACCGGCGGCACGTTCACCGCGCCGAATAGCGCCTGGTTCGCCAGCTCCGGCAACGCCGCACGGTAGAACGCGGCCAGCGCGGCCCCCATGAGCACAACGCCTCCCAGCAGCCACCCGCCAACGACCAGCCAGGCAGACCAGTCATCGGCGGAGGCCAGGTCGCCGTACCATCCCACCTGGCCAAGCGTAGAGCCGGACGACGAGACGCACGCTGCCGCCTGAACCAGCCACCACGCGCCACCCGCGACCCACCACGCCGCGACCGCCCGCGAGCGCAGGTAACTGAGCAGCAGCGCGCCGAAGAAAACGAGCGCAGCGTTGGACGCCAGGATCGCCAGGGCGGGCGCGGTCAGCGCGCCCGGCAGCAGCGCTTCACGGGGCAGCAGCGCCACCCAGTTCGCGGCCCACGCCGCCATCAGCGCCAGCGCCAGCCAACGCCGCCGGGCCACCCGAAGAGGCCGGCGGCGTGTGGCCACTATCCAGGCGATGATCCCGCCATAGGCTACGATCAGCGTGGTGGTCAGCAGGAATGATGAGCCAGGCACGAATGCTCCCTCACGGTGATTTCAGGGGGAGATCGCTTCAGACGGCAGACCTCACCCCCACTTGGCGCTGGCGTATTTCACTGCCCCCTCTCCAACATTATGGCTATCCATGACCCACATCTTTGGCCGTGCCCGTTCCCCCCCATCCCCGACCCTTCCCCCTCGTGAGGGGAAGGGAGAAAAGCTGCGGGTCTGCTCCCCTTCCCTCCGCGCAGCGCGGGGAAAGGGACTGGGGGATGGGGGCGTTTGCGGGTAACGCATAGCCAACATGAAGAGGGGGCGAGCCGAGCGGAGCAAGGCTGGGGGTGAGGTAGATAATCGGGCAATCAAGGTATCAGTACGCCTTGGCGAAGTAGGCCATCTCCCCCGTCTGAACGCCGCAGATGATGCACGGGCCGTGCTCGCCGGGGTGCGGCTGATCCAGCGGGAAGTTGCGGCTGACGGCCTGCGCGTCCTCTTTGACGCGATCCTCGCAGGCCTTGCCGCCGCAGAACCAGGCCAGCGCCCACTCGCCGCCCTGGATCACGTCTATGAAGTCGGCGTAGCCGCTGGTGATCTCGTGGAGATGGCTGTCGCGGAACCCGGTCGCCTGGGCCAGCAGGTTCGCTTGAATGGCGTCGAGCGTCTCGCGCACAGTGGCGACCAGCCCATCCTGGCTGACGGAGCGCTTGCCCTCCTTGCCGGGGATGTCGCGGCGAGCCAGGGCCACGCTGTGATTGGTCACATCCTTTGGGCCAATCTCCATGCGCAGCGGGACGCCGCGCATCTCCCAGTCGTTGAACTTGAAGCCGGGCGAGAGATTGTCGCGGTCGTCCACCCTGACGCGGATGCCCGCGTCTGCAAGCAGCGCCGCGAGGCGCTCCCCCGTTGCCATCACAGCGGCGCGCGTAGATTCGTCGCGGAAGATGGGCACGATCACCACCTGGAAGGGGGCCAGTTTGGGCGGCAGGCGCAGGCCCTGGTCGTCGCCATGCGCCATGACGATGGCCCCGACCATGCGCGTGCTGAGACCCCAGGAGGTGGTCCAGCAATGCTGTAGCTCGTTATTCTCGTCGGTGAACTGAATCTCGAACGCTTTGGCGAAGTTCTGGCCCAGGTCGTGACTGGTGCCCGCTTGCAGTGCCTTGCCATCGCGCATCATCGCCTCGATGCTGAAGCTGGACAGCGCGCCGGCGAAGCGCTCCTGGGTGCTCTTGCGCCCCTGGATGACCGGGATCGCCGCGTCCTTGATGGCAAAGTCGGCGTAGACGCCCAACATGCGCATCGTCTCTTCCAGCGCGTCTTCGTGCGTGGCGTGGGCGGTATGCCCCTCCTGCCACAGGAACTCCATTGTGCGCAGGAACAGGCGCGTGCGTAGTTCCCAGCGCACGACGTTGGCCCACTGGTTGATCAGCAGGGGCAGGTCCCGGTAGGACTGAATCCATTTCTGGAACGCCCAGCCGATGATCGTCTCTGAGGTGGGGCGCACGATCAGCGGCTCCTCCAGCGTCTTGCCGCCGCCAATGGTCACCACGGCCAGCTCCGGCGAGAAGCCCTCGACGTGCTCAGCCTCCTTCTTGAGGAAGCTCTCCGGGATGAACAGCGGGAAGTAAGCGTTCTGGTGGCCGGTCGCCTTGAAGCGGCGATCCAGCCCACCCCTGACGCCTTCCCACAGTTCGTACCCATACGGCTTGATGATCATGCAACCGCGCACGGGCGAGTAATCGGCCAGGTCGGCCTTCTGCACGACATCAGTGTACCACCGGGAGAAATCTTCAGATTGCGGCGTGACGCCCTGCTGTGCCACAGTCACCTGCTCCTTCATCCGTAGGGGTTGGGGTCGTTGGTGTGCGCCAGCGCGGGGCCGGCAGCGCGCTGATTGTACCGCATTTGACACAGGGCAAACGGAGCAAAATCCCAATACGAGCCATCAACCAGACTTCCGAAGTCTGCGAGACTTCGGAAGTCTGTACTCGCTTGCCCCGCTTACCCACTATCAACACAGTGCTTACCACATCTACAGCACATTCAACCCCGCCAGCACCCGGATCGCCCCCCAAAGCGGTAAGCAGGCCGTTGCCCGTAAGCGGATACAGTTAAGCTAGGTTCGTGTGGTTTGCGGCAGCGAGATTCGCGCGGCGCTCAAGGTGCTCAGCAAGACGCTTACTGTCCGGCCAGCACTTGGCACAGAAAACCGCAGCCTGACGGCGGGCAAGACTGTAAGCGAACCGTTGCACGAGACCGCATACGCTTAATACGTCGTGGACACTGGAGGAGTGTGGATCGGTGGACGGGGGTCTGACATGGTAGGCATCGTGGACATCACACCCTCAGCAGACGCGCAGCCGACAGGATGCTGGTACTGCGCGTACAACCACTACCTGGCAGACGGCGAGTACTGCCCGCACTGCGGGCGGTCGCAAGCCACCAAGCCCATTGGCACCGGCCTGCTCAACCACGAACCGCTACATCCCCCCAACGAACAGCGCGGCAACCAGACTTTCGGCGAAAATATGGTCGTTCTCCTGCAATTTCTCCCATCCGGCACATGCGGATGGTTCGCAATGAACACACCGCTGACGTTGGGCCGCGCCACCGGCTCTGCAGCGGACAACTTGCTCGACCTCACGGACCTCAACGCGCACCGGCACGGCGTCTCACGGTTGCACTGCCGCCTGGCGCGCGCCTATAACCGCCTGGTGTTGACCGACCTGGGGAGCACCAACGGCACCTACCTCAACGGACGCCTGCTGCCTCCGCACCGCGACAC
The DNA here is from genome assembly GCA_018056405.1 of Anaerolineae bacterium. Taxonomy (GTDB): domain Bacteria; phylum Chloroflexota; class Anaerolineae; order Aggregatilineales; family Aggregatilineaceae; genus UBA2029. The sequence goes on along the minus strand of JAGPFT010000087.1, from coordinate 3,430 downwards.
CGTGCTCGCCGACGGCGATCACCTGATCCTCGGCACGCTGCACATGAATATCTTCTTCGTCGCGTCCGACTCGGCCTGAGCCAGCCCAGTCGCCCGCCTGCTCACGCCGCGTAGTCGGCCAGATTGCACCCGGCCACTGGAGTCCCCTCCCGACCCAGCGCCGCGATGCGCCCGCGCGCGCCGGCGACCGCCTCCGCCCCGTCGAGCACGCTCAGTGCGCAGCCGAACGTCTGCGCCTCGCCCGGCTTCAGCCAAGCCAGCCGCCCCTTCTCGCGCGCCACCACCTGACCCTCTGGCAGGCAGTTGCCCGGCTCGATACCGCAGACGTAAATGCCCTGGCGCGTGTTCTTCCACTGCGTCAGGTAGGGCAGGCTCGCTGTGTCCCACTCGAACAGCAGCCCGAACGACTCCTGCAAGAGAGCCACCGCCGTCCGCCCCGCCGCGTCCGCCTTCACGTGATGCCAGAAGACCCGCTCCGCGTAGCCGGGCTGCGCGGCGTCGTACTGCGCCCAGGTCGCCATGCCCTTGCGCGCTTCAGTGTCGCGCGGGTAGATGGCGTGATCCGGAGTGTGCAGGGTTGTCCCGGCGCGAACCAGCGGATACCCCAGGTTGATGTGGTAGACCACCATCAGCGGCGCGGGCACATCGCCCAGGTTCACCACGCGATCCGACCAGGCGATGACCGGCTCGTCCAGCGTCAGGTGATAGGTCCGCTCCAGGCGAAGTTGCTCGCCGAACAGGCTGCTCTCGCTCACCGCGCCGCGCAGCGTCAGGGCGTACTGCTCACCGTCCCAGCCGCCGCTCACGGATACGTCGCCCGCGCGCAGGCGCGTGTATAGTCCGTGCAGGTCGCGCCCGCCCTCAGTGATTGGCTCCGCCTGCGGCGGGCCAGCGTGCGTCAGGCCGCAGGTCGTCAGCAGCCCGCCGTTGAACAGGCGCAGCCACGAGCCGCCCAATTGCGGCGCGTGCGGTGACCCCTGGCTGATCCAGGTCAGCGGCACGCCGCGATAGTGCGCCGTCCAGATGTCCAGCCCGCGATCGGGCAGGACGGTGTACGACAGGCCGCTGGCGTTGGTCGCCTCGACCAGGCGCAGGCCGTTGGCCAGCGTACTCTGCCGGAAGTCCACGAACTGGCGCATGTCGAGGCTGTGCTGCTCGATCTGCGCGCGCTGGAGCCAGGTCTTCTCAAGCATTTTCGCGTGTCCTTTCTGAGGGAGCGATCAGCCGTCAGCCATCAGTTTTCAGAGAGAGCACCCCTCTGCGCCCCGACGACTGACCGCTGATTGCTGACAACCGACCACTGATGACTGACCACTATCCTTCCCACGTGCGTCCGTAGTTCACCCGCAGCTTGTCCAGCACGGCCTGCTCCAGGTCAATGCCGCTGACGCTGGCCAGTTGCAGCAGGTAGAGCAGCACGTCGGCCAGCTCTCCGCCCAGCGACTCCGCGTCGGCCAGATCGCCGTTCCACTGGAAGTGCTCCAGCACCTCCGCCGCCTCGATGCTCAGCGAGATGGCCAGGTTGCGCGGAGTTTGCGGGTGCGGCGTGGCGGGGTCGTACCAGCCTTTGGCGCGCACGAAGTCGTGCATGAGCCGGGTCAGTTCGGCGATGTCCATGTGCGCCCCCCAGGAGCAAGCTCAGGAAAGTTTAGCGAAATCGGGCAGTTTACCTTACCCCCAGCCTCGCTGCGCTCGGCTTGCCCCCTCTCCGCCGGCGGAGAGGGGGCAACGAGGCGCGTCAGCACCGAGTGGGGGTGAGGTAAACCAGGGCATGGCAACTCATTTCTTCAATGCTTTACCTGGGGTTACTGGGTAACGCGACCCGGACTTCAACCAGACTTCCGAAGTCTCCGAAGACTTCGGAAGTCTGAAGGCACACGCCCTGCTCACTCCCCACTCTCTACTCCCTCAATACGCATTCTGGTTGCGCCCGAAGAACGTCTGGATCATGGTGCGCAGCACAATCTTGACATCCAGCCACAGCGACCAGTTCTCGACGTACCACAGGTCGTACTTGGTGCGCTCCAGGATAGATGTGTCGCCGCGCAGCCCGTTGATCTGCGCCCAGCCGGTCATGCCCGCCTTTTCGCGGTGACGCTCCATGTAGCGCGGGATGTACTCGCGGAACTTCTGCACGTAATACGGCTGCTCCGGGCGCGGCCCGACCAGGCTCATGTGCCCCCAGAACACATTGATAAGCTGCGGAATCTCGTCCCAGTTGGTGCGGCGCATGAAGCGCCCCATGCGCGTCACACGCGGGTCGTTCTCGGTCGTCCAGCCCGGCCCGTGTTTCTCGGCGTCGGCGCGCATCGAGCGGAACTTGATCATCGGGAAAGGATGCCCGTCCAGGCCCATGCGCTCCTGGCAGAAGAAGACCGGCCCCGGCGACTCCAGCTTGATCAGCAGGGCGGTCAGCGTCATGAACGGGCTGAGCACCACCAGCCCGGCGAAGGCCCCCATCACGTCCATCGCCCGCTTGAGGCTCAGCTTCCAGCCACGCAGGGCCACGTCGCGCACCGAGAGCAGCGGCATCCCGTTCAGGTCGTCCACCGTCAGCCCGCCGGACATGTAAGCGAAGATGTCCGGGTATACCTTGATGTCCACCTTGCCGCGCTGACACTTGCTGACCAACTGCACCAGCTCGTGCCGCGACGCTTCGGGCAAGGCGATGATCACCTCGTCCACTTCGTACTGGTCAATGATCTCCGGCAGTTCCGCCGTCGTGCCGATGATCGGCACCTCGCCCACCGCGCCCATCGCCTCGCCGTTGACCGCGCCAACGATGTTCAGCCCCAGGTTGGGCGACCAGCGAATCTTCTCGGCAACGGTGCGCGCCACTTCGCCGGAACCGACGAGCAGCACGTTATCGCGGCCAATGCCGAAGTCGCGCAGGCGCACGGTCAGGTAGCGATAGAGCATACGCCCCACCACAACCAGCACAATGCCCAGCAGCCAGGCGTAGACGACCACCCCGCGCGGGTAGTCCAGTTCCAGCGCGCTGTTCTTGAAGGCCAACGACTCGAAGGCCACGGCCAGCAGCGTGCCAATCGAGACGTTCTGGGCGATGGCATACGCCTCGTCGAAGCGGCTGGCAGCACGGCGTTGGTGATACATGCGCGCGAAGTAGAAGACGAGCAACGTCATCGTCACGTGGACGATGAGCATGGGAATGTAGTTGCTGAAGGGTGGAGGATTGACCGGGACGGCAGGCAGCGGCAGCCGGGCACGCAGCACGTAGCCGAGCGCAAAAGCCAGCGCCAGCATGATCAGGTCGCTGGCGACCAGGGCCGTGCGCAGCAGCCCACGCAGCCGGCGGTCTACCGTCTGGCTCACGCGAAAGCGCTGGGGTGCCACAGCTCGCGCCACAACGGGCGACCGCCTTTCAGCGCCAGCCCCAGCAGAATCAGGCTGTGCAGCCACCAGGGGGTCG
>JAGPFT010000086.1 GCA_018056405.1 Anaerolineae bacterium | reverse complement strand
GTCTGATCGCCGCCCGCCCCTACAGGCCTCTCCCCCTCCATCCCCCTCTCCGGCAGAGCCAGAGAGGGGGACTTGGACCGCCGGATGAGACGTTTTCCCCCTCCCTGGCTCGGCTGGGGAGGGGGCCAGGGGGAGGGGCCTCCGCTGTCAGGGGTAGGTTTTCAACGGTTTGAACGGAGCGCATAGAGATGCCCTTCGCTCAGAGAATTAAGAACCTACCCCTGCGGGGGATAGGGGTCAATCAGGCCCAACCGCGCACCTATTCCCGCCCTGATGTACTAGGCCCAAGTGATCAGGTTGGTCATGATCGGGTCGGCCAGGTCCTCGTGGCGCGGCAACACCCGCACAGAAACTCCGCGCTGGCCGGTCGTTGTGTAGCGCAGCGTGGCGTAGAACTCGTGCATGTTGCGCGTTTGCTCTGGGTTCTCTGGGCAGCAGTACGTCATGTCCATCGTCTCGCCGACAAGGATGTCGCCTCGGCTGTCCAGCGATCCGTAGTAGAGCTGCACGCTGACATCTTCCGGCTGGAGCACGCCCAGGTCAATGAACGCGCGCACGGAGATGTCATCGTTGACGGTGAGACGCTGCGGCTCGACCAGCACCCGCTCAATCTTCACGCGGTGCCAGTTGGCGCGCGCGTGGGCCAGCCAGTCGGCGAATTCTCGCCCGCGCTTGAGGTCGGGCTGGCTGAGCGCGGTGAACCGCTTGTGGCTGGGCAGGTAGTACTCTTCGGTGTACTCACGCACCATGCGATAGGAGTTGAAGACGGGAGCCAGCTTGCGCATACTGGCCTTGACGCGCCCGATCCAGTCGCGCGGCAGCCCATCGCGGGCGCGCGTGTAGAAAGCCGGGATGATGTCCTTCTCCAGCAGGTTGTAGAGCGCCTGCGCCTCGATGAAGTCCTGCAAGTCCCACTCTTGCTGCGGGTACTCCTCACCCGCGCCGATGGCCCAGCCGACGGACGGATCGTAGCCCTCGGCCCACCAGCCATCGAGAATGCTGGCGTTCAGCCCGCCGTTGTAGATGGCCTTCATGCCGCTGGTGCCACTGGCTTCGTTGGGACGGCGCGGCGTATTCAGCCACACGTCAACGCCCTGCACCATCGCGCGGGCCACACTCATATCGTAGTTCTCCAGGAAGACGATGGCGTGACGGAAGGCGGGCTGCTCGGCAGTCTTGACGATCTCCTTGATCAGTTCCTTGCCCAGGTGATCGTGCGGGTGGGCTTTGCCAGCGAAGATGAACTGCACCGGGCGCTGCGGGTCGTTGACGATGCGTTCCAGCCGCTCTTTGTCGCGGAAGAGCAGCGTCGCCCGCTTGTAGGTAGCGAAGCGCCGGGCGAAGCCAATGGTCAGCGCGTCCGGGTTGAGCACTTCGTTGGCGTGCTCGATCTCGGATTGCGGTGCGCTGCGCGCGATAAGCTGGGCGCGCAACCGCTGCCGGGCATAGGAAACCAGGCGCTCGCGGCGGCGCTCGTGCGTGCGCCACAACTCTGCGTCGGGGATGCGATCGGCGTCACGCCAGTATTCCGGCTTGTCGGGTTCGTTGCGCCAGGCGGGGTCCAGGTAACGGTCGAAGAGACTGGCCATCTCACTGCTGATCCAGCTTTCGATGTGGATGCCGTTGGTGATCGCCCCGATCGGCACCTGATCCTCTGGCACCTGGGGGAACATCCACTGCCACATCGTCCGGCTGACCAGGCCGTGCAATTGGCTGACGCCGTTGGCCCCGCTGGAGACCTTCAGCGCCAGCACGGGCAGGCTGAACACGTCGAAGCCGCCCATGTGCTCGCGGCCCAGGTCGTGGAACTGCTCGCGCGTCAGGCCAAGCTCGTTCCACAGATAGGGGAAGTGCTCGTCAATGAGATCGTACCCGAATCGCTCCAGGCCGGCGGGCACCGGCGTGTGGATCGTATAGACATTGGCAGCAGCGCAGATGTCGGCGGCTTGCCAGAAAGTCAGCCCTGGCGTCTCCTTCATCAGCAGGCGGATGCGTTCCAGGGCCAGGAAGGCGCTGTGGCCCTCGTTCATGTGGCATACCGTCGGGCGCATGTGCAACGCCTCAAGCAGTTGGATGCCGCCGATGCCCAGCACGATCTCCTGGCGAATGCGCGTGCGCTTGTCGCCGCCGTAGAGCCGGTCAGTGAGATCGCGGATCTCAGGAACGTTGTCGGCGTAGTTGGTATCCAGCAGGTAAAGCGGGATGCGCCCCACCTGCACCTTCCACACCTGAATCCTGGCGGTGAACTGGGCGATGGGCACTTCGATGATCAGTGGCTCTCCGTCCTCGCCAAAGACCTGCTGCACCGGCAGGTTGGGGTAGTCATTGAGCGGGTAGGACTGCTGCTGGTAGCCGTCGGCGTTGAGGTACTGGTGAAAATAGCCCTCTTCATAAAGCAGGCCGATGCCAACCAGCGGCAGCCCCAGGTCGGACGCGCTCTTGAGGTGATCGCCAGAGAGGATGCCCAGGCCGCCGGAGTAGTTGCGCAGGCACTCGGTCAGCCCGTACTCCATTGAGAAGTAGGCGATGAATGGCTTATCGAACTCACCATAATGGCGACGGTACCAGGTGCGCGCATCGGGGGCCATGTAGGCATCGAAGCTGGCGCAGACGCGATCCAGATGGGCCAGGAACGCCTCATCTTCCGAGGCGGCGCGCAGCACGTCCTGGCTGATGCGCCCCAACATCCACACGGGGTTGCTGCCGGTCTCAGTCCACAGGTCACGATCCAGCCGCCGAAACAGAGCAATTGTCTCGTGATCCCAGCTCCAACGCAGGTTATAGGCCAGCTCGCGCAGCCGTTCCAGGCTAGGCGGGAGGCTGGGCCTCACATCTACCGTGGCGATGGGTTTGACCATCTATTATTCTCCCTTGATCATGGCACTCAGCCGGGCGCGACCCGCTAGCGCTGCGGGGCCGCGTGCGGCATGGAATGTCTGTGAGTTCCAGAGACGCTCGCCCGCGCGAACCGATGCAGTGAGCGCAGGCAGTAGGATAGCAGGCTTGGTCCGATTTGCCAACGTGAGGGAGCGCAGTGCGTCTGGAAGTCTGGGGGCAGGATTCTCTAGAGCGTGTTATGCACTTTCAACCCCTATCCCCCCAGCCCCTCTCCCCGCAAGCAATACTGTTGGCGAATCCCCTCACACCGGTCTCGTAGGGGCGTATTGCAATACGCCCCTACGAGATCATTCCGCCAACAGTATCGCAAGCAGGGAAAGGGGAGCGCTTTGCCCCTCCCCGCTGGCGGAGAGGGGCCACAGGGTGGGGCCAATGCGCCGCACATGGCGTTGCGCGCTTCCCGCTGCGCCGAGCGCGTGGAGTTCATAGCACGCTCTAGACCGCAGAGCGCCCGTTCGGCTGAGTCGCGTCAGCGGAATTGAGCGGCGGCTCTTCCAGCGTCTCCGCCTCATCCTGACTGTCCGGGGCAGCGGGCATCGCCGGCAGGGGCGTCGCTGGCCGCTCGACGCGCTCCAGCGGCAGCGCCATCGTGAAGGTGCTGCCTTCGCCGAGCGCGCTGGCTACGCTCAGATAGCCGCCGTGCGCCTCGGCTACCGCCCGCGCGACGAAGAGGCCCTGGCCCAGCCCGCGCGGATCGAGCACCCTGCCGTCGGGCGTGCGCGCCTCGCCCCGGTAGAAACGCTCGAAGATGTGCGGCAGATCGTAGGGCGAGATGCCCACGCCCGTGTCGGACACTTCGATCAGCGCGCATCCTTCGCGGATGCGCCCGACCTGTACGTAGATTTCGCCGCCTGGCTCAGTGTACTTGATGCTGTTGTCGATCAGGTGGCCGATGGCCCACTGCAAGCGACGCTCATCGCCGGTGATCGTCAGGCGGCTGGCTCCCATAGTGGAAAAGGCCAACTGTAGCTCAGCCTTTTCGATGCGCGGGCGCAGCCCCAGGATGACGTTGATGACCAGCGCCGGCAGGTCAATCTCTTGCTCGCGGACGGCAAAGCTGCCCGCGCCAATCTCCGAAATATCCAGCAACTCGACGATCATGCGGTCGAGGACGGCGGCGTTGCGGCTGATCGCCTCCAGGAACTTGCGGTTGGGCGGGCGGTCGTCGGGCATGGCCAGCAGCACGTCGCTCATGCCCTTGATCGCTGTCAGCGGCGTGCGTAGCTCGTGGCTCATGTGGGTGACGAACTGATCCTTGAGCCGGTCGGTGATAGCGTCGCGCGTCACGTCGCGCAGCATGAGGACGGTGCCCAGCCGCTGGCCTTGCTCGTCGGCAACCACCGCGATCTGCGCGCCGAGGATGCGGTTGTTCACCTCCGCGCGCTGCGGCTCGCCCAACGTGATCTCACCCTCCAATGGAATCTGGTCGCGCGCGTCGGCGAACATGCGCCCCAGGTCGCTGTCCCAGAAGGCGCGGATCGAGCCGAGCAGGTCGTGGGCGGCCTTGTTCGTCAGCACGATGCGCCCCTCGTTGTCCTGCATGATCACGCCCTCGCTGATCACCGCCAACACGCCGGTGAGTTGGGCGATGCTCGTCTGCTGATCGGCACGCAACTGCTCAAGCTCCTTCACACGCTGGAGCGATTGGCGCAGCGTCGAGTCTTGCTCGTGCTGCTTGCGGCGCAGCGTCCCATACAGACGGCCAAACAGCCGCCCCGTGTTCGCGCCGAGCGCGTCAACGGATTGAACCATGTCGGCGACAGGGTGCGTCGGGTCGGCGGACGGAGTGTTGCGAGACATGGACATGCGACAGTCCTCTCCTTCTGCGGGCAGTGTGGGCGCTACCCACGCGATCAGTTGGCCGGCGGCGCAGGCGACGATGACGGGGCCGGGCCATCGCCGGCCCGCTTGGTCTCGGCCAGCCGGTCGAGCATGGCCTTTAGCTCTATCAGGTCAGGCAGCGGCTTGTTGATGATCGTGTCAACGCCGTCGCGCTTGAGCATGGCCTGGCGCTCGTCGTTGCTCAGGCTGAACGCGGTCATCAGGACGATGGGGATGCGGTGAAAGTGCACCATAGAGCGCATCCGGCGGGCGATTTCGTTGCCACGCGGTCCCGGCATTCGGATGTCCATCAGGGCCAGCTCTGGCAGTTCCCCGCTGTGACTGCCTCCCTCAACCTGGTCGAGCCAGGCGAAGGTCTGCCTGCCGTCGCGGAATTCGATGGCGGCATGGCCCCAGGCCATGAACAGCACCTTGACGTAGTTGCGGATGTCGTCATCGTCTTCAACGACCAACCAGGGCTTCACGCTCGGTTTCTCCTACCGTTTCCCCTTTTGGCCCCAAGTCTACCGCGTTTTTTCGCACAGGGATACCCGGCACGCGACAGGCCAGGGCCATCGCGCCTGATGCGCACCCTGCTTTACCTCACCCCCTGGCTTCGCCCCGCTTGGCCTTTCCCCCTCTCCAACGTGGAGAGGGGGCGGCGAGGCGCGTCAGCGCCGAGCGGGGGTGAGGTCTGTATTTCGGCAGAAGGCCCCTCCCCCTGGCCCCCTCCCCGGCCAAGCCAGGGAGGGGGAAAACGCCCCAACTGGCGGTCAAAGTCCCCCTCTCTAGCTCCGCTGGAGAGGGGGATTGAGGGGGTGAGGCCTGGAGGGGCAGCGATCAGACTTCCGAAGTTTCCGAAAACTTCGGAAGTCTGGTGCGGCAGAAAGCCCCTCCCCCTGGCCCCCTCCCCGGCCAAGCCAGAGAGGGGGAAAGCGCCGTGCCAGCGATCCAAGTCCCCCTCTCTAGCTCGGCTGGAGAGGGGGATTGAGGGGGAGAGGCCTGGAGGGGCGGCGATCAGACTTCCGAAGTTTCTGAAAACTTCGGAAGTCTGGTGCGGCAGAAGGCCCCTCCCCCTGGCCCCCTCCCCGGCCAAGCCAGGGAGGGGGAAAACGCCCCAACTGGCGGTCAAAGTCCCCCTCTCTAGCTCTGCTGGAGAGGGGGATTGAGGGGGAGAGGCCTGTAGGGGCGTATTGCCATACGCCCCTACGGAGATCAGACTTCCGAAGTTTCTGAAAACTTCGGAAGTCTGGTGCGGCAGAAGGCCCCTCCCCCTGGCCCCCTCCCCGGCCAAGCCAGGAAGGGGGAAAACGCCCCAACTGGCGGTCAAAGTCCCCCTCTCTAGCTCCGCTGGAGAGGGGGATTGAGGGGGAGAGGCCTGTAGGGGCGCATTGCCATACGCCCCTCCAGAACCTCACCCCCGCCGCGCGCTCAGGGCGTTTCCGCCCGCACTTCCTGAGCCAGCCACCCCCGCCAGGACTCGCCCACTTCCAGGTGCAGCGGCCAGATGTGCAGGTAGACGCTGCCCTGGTAGCCGCGCTCGTAGCCCGCCTCGCTCATCGTCACCGTCTCCAGCGGGAACGTCCACAGCGTGCACGGCTGCTCGACTTCGGTCGTCAGCGCCAGCCCGCGCAGCCGGCTGGTGGTCGTGTGCACTGTCACGCCTTCATGCTCCAGCCAGTCGGCCAGCCGCGCCGGATGGTCATCCCCGTTCACGGTCAGCCAGGCATAGAGCGGGTCCTGCCCGCCGTCGAAGCCAGAGACCAGTTCCACCGCGAAACGCACGTCTACCGGCGCATCGGCCAGGTTGGTCACGGTATAGGCGCAAGTGTAGCGCTCCTGCCCGTGCCGGAAGGTGAACGTCTTTTCGATGCGCAGCGGACGATGGTGTGCGCCCACCCAGACGTGCCCCTCGCGGCGCAGCGTCACCGTCACCTCGCTGCTGCTCTGGCGCGCGTCCACTGCGTAGGGCTGAGAGACGAAATCGCCCTGCTCGCCGTAGAAAGCGCGGGCGAAGGCGGGCAGGTCCGCGTCCTCGCGCAGGAAGTGATCCACAAACGCGGCGCGCCGGTGCCAGTCGTAGATCAGGTGGCGCTCGATGCCCGCTTCTTTGGCGCGCACCATCTCGCGCTCGTCAAAGGGGACGCCCTGCGCAGCCATTTCCGGCGTGAACAGCTTCCCCTGCGCGGCAGCCCGCTGGATTTCCTCATGGTAGCCTTCCTCGCGCCGGGTCATGATGTTGAGCAGGTTGTAGCGCCCTGGCCGGGTATCCAGTTCCAGCATCGCCCCGCCCGCGTCCGGCTTCCAAATGGCGTTGAACAACGCGCCGTTCAGGACGATCTCCTCAGCGCCGTCCTTGTCGAAGTCGAACCGGCGGACGGACAGCGGCGCGCCTTCGCCTTCGGCCAGCGCCTCGGCTTCGATCAGGTTGGCGTAGTTGGCCACGCGGAAGTTGAACAGATACACGCCGCCGAACAGCCCGTGCCAGTAGGCGTCGTTGGCCTGGGCGCGCCACAGCAGGTCGAGCGCGCGCACCTTGTCTGGCCCTTCGGGCATGGCGTGCACCTTCTCGGCTACCACCCACATGCGCTTGTGCATGTGGTTCACCTCGTCGTACTTGACCATGAAGTTGCGCCACACGCTGCCGCGCAGATAGCGCAGCACATCCTGGCGACCCGCTGCCTCCATCTCCGCCTTGATTCCCTTCAACTCGCGGAAACGGGCCGGGGGCAGCGCCCACTGTCCCATCTCGAAGTAGCTGGCCGTGGGCAGATAGACGCGGCCCAGCGCGGGGAATTGCGCAAGGTAGTCCATCGGGCGGATCGTATGCAGCCAATCCGCGTGCCCCTCCAGCGCGGCGAACAGTGTGGCCATATACTGCCCGCCGCCCCAGTTGTGCTCGTAGGTGCCCGGCCACACGCCGAACTTCTCGCCGTCGTCGCCCATCAGGGCCAGCCTGGGCGCGGGGCCGGCCGCCGGCGCGTCCGCCTGGCGGCGCAACCAGTCGAGCAGGTTAGGCACTGTGTCCCAGGGGATGGCGTAGCGCAAATACGACAGCGTGGGAAAGACGCGCACTGTGTAGCCCTGCTCCTCGCTGACGAAGTAGCCGAATAGCTCGCGCTCGCGGTCATAGCCGACCGCCTCGAAGTGCGTGTCGTCAATGATCACGTAGTCAATGCCCGCTTCGGCGATGGCGCGCACCAGGTGCGGCTCCCACACGCGCTCGGCCAGCCACATCCCGCGCGGGCGCATCCCGAACACGTCTTCGACCGCCGCGCTCAGCTTGTGAATCTGCCCGATCTTGTCGGCGTCGGGCAGCGTGGTCAGCAGCGGCTCGTAGTAGCCGCCGGAGAGCACCTCAAGCTGCTCGCGCGCCACCAGCGCCCGCACGCGCTCCAACAGCGGGCGCTGCTGGGCCACCAGATAATCGAGCAGGCTGCCACTGAAGTGAATGGCACAGGCGACCGACGGGTGGCGCTCCAGCAAGTCCAGCAGCGGTTCGTAGGCCACGCGCACCGCGTGCTCGTTGACGAAATCGAACTGGCCGACCGGCTGGTGATTGTGCAGTACCAGCGCCAGATAAATGGGCGAAGTCATAGCGCCTCCTTTTGAGAACATGAGCAGGGCGCGGCTTGCAGTGATCGGTTCTCTGGCGGACAGCCGCTAGAGCGCGATTCTAGCATGAATCGGCGAGCGCGGCGGAAGGGGGGCTTCTTCACCTCGCCCATGTGCACCCACTTAAGACTTCCAGGCGGCATAGGCGGAACGCCCCTCCCCCTGCTCCTTCGCCAGCCAAGCCAGTCCAGGGGCGGACAGCAGCGTGAGAAGCATTGAGAGGGCGACCGATCAACCTCACCCCCTGGCCTCGCTACGCTCGGCTTGCCCCCTCTCCATGCTGGAGAGGGGGGAGTGAGGCGCGTCAGCGCCGAGCGGGGGTGAGGTCTGTATTTCGGCACAGCGCCCCTCCCCCTGGCCCCCTCCCCGGCAAAGCCAGAGAGGGGGATTGAGGGGGTGAGGCGCAGGCGTTCGGCGATCAGACTTCCGAAGTTTCCGAAAACTTCGGAAGTCTGGTGCGGCAGAAAGCCTCTCCCCCTGCTCCCTCTCCGGCAAAGCCAGTCCAGGGGCGGACAGCAGCATGAGAAGCATTGAGAGAGCGACCGATCAACCTCACCCCCTGGCCTCACGGCGCTCGGCCTTGCCCCCTCTCCAACGTG